>SKQM01000188.1 GCA_007119005.1 Thioalkalivibrio sp. | reverse complement strand
TCGGGGGCATGCTGACCAACTTCAACACCGTGAAGCAGTCGATCAAGCGCCTGAAGGATATCGAGGCGATGCGCGCCGACGGCAGCATCGACCGCCTGAACAAGAAAGAGGGGCTGATGCTGGTGCGCGAGCAGGAGAAGCTCGAGCGCAGCCTCGGCGGAATCAAGGACATGAACCGCATGCCGGACGCGATGTTCGTGATCGACGTGGGCTACGAGAAGATCGCGGTGGCCGAGGCCAACAAGCGCGGGATTCCGGTGGTGGCGGTCGTCGATTCGAACAACAGCCCGCAGGGCATCGACTACGTGATTCCCGGCAACGATGACGCGATGCGTGCCATTCAGCTGTACGTGGCAGCGATTGCCGACAGTATCATCGAGGCCAAGGGCGCGGGCGCGACTGCAGTCCACGAGGAAGAGTTCGCTCCGGCCGAGACCGGCACCGAGTCCTAAACATTGTTCGGCCGGCCGCAGCGCAAGCGCGCGGCCGGTCTCCTTTCAGGAGTTTTTCATGCAGATTACCGCTGCTCTAGTCAAAGAACTGCGCGAGCGCACCGGCGCCGGGATGATGGAGTGCAAGAAGGCGCTCACCGAGACCCAGGGCGACATCGAAGCCGCGATCGAACTGATGCGCAAGTCCGGCCAGGCCAAGGCCGACAAGAAGGCCGGTCGCATCGCGGCCGAGGGTCGGATCGAGATTGCCAGCGAGGGCAACCAGGCCGTGATCATCGAGGTCAACTCGGAAACCGACTTCGTTGCGAAGGACGCGAATTTCCAGAAGTTCGCCGCCGAGTGCGCACAGGCCGCGCTGGCCTCCGGTGCCGTCGATGTCGACGGCCTGATGGCCGTGCAGATGGAAGGCCAGAGTCTGGAAGAACGCCGTGCGGCACTCGTCGCGAAGATCGGCGAGAATGTGCAGGTGCGCCGTTTCGAGCGGGTGCAGAGTGCCGGTCCGCTGGGTTCCTACCTGCACGGCAGCCGCATCGGCGTGCTGGTGAGCCTCGACGGAGGTGACGAGGAAGTGGCGAAGGATGTCGCGATGCACATCGCCGCCAGCCGTCCGATCTGCGTCGACTCGGACCAGGTTCCGACCGAAACGGTGGAAAAGGAGCGCGAGATCTTCCGCGCCCAGGCGCAGGATTCGGGCAAGCCGCCGGAAATCGTCGAGAAGATGATCGAAGGCCGCATCCGGAAATTCCTGGCCGAGGTGACGCTGGTCGGGCAGCCGTTCGTGAAGAACCCGGACCAGACCGTCGGCCAGCTGCTGAAGGAAAAGGGGGCCCGCGCGGCGGGTTTCGTTCGCTATGAAGTGGGCGAGGGGATCGAGAAGAAGGTCGAGAACTTCGCTGAAGAAGTGATGGCACAGGCGCGCGGCGCCTAGTCCGACCCCTGCGGCGGGCCGGAGCATGGGCTCCGTGTCCGGCCGCAGGCCAGAGTCCAACGACTATCGGGGAGCCCCATGAGTCAGTCAGGCCAGCCGGCGTACAGGCGCATTCTTCTGAAGCTGAGCGGTGAGGCCTTCATGGGGACGCAGGACTACGGCGTCGACCCCAAAGTGCTGGATCAGGTGGCCAGCGAGGTGGCGGAGCTGTCCAACCTCGGGGTCGAGGTCGGCATCGTGATCGGGGGTGGCAACATCTTCCGCGGCGCCGGACTGGCCGAGGGTGGCATGGACCGGGTCACCGGCGACCACATGGGAATGCTGGCCACGGTGATCAACGCGCTGGCACTGCAGGATGCGATCGAGCGTGCCGGCCGCTTCTGCCGGGTGATGTCCGCGATCCGCATCAACCAGGTCTGCGAGGACTATATTCGCCGCAGGGCGGTGCGCCATCTCGAGAAGGGACGCATCGTGGTATTCGCGGCCGGAACCGGAAATCCGTTCTTCACCACCGATTCCGCCGCGAGCCTCAGGGCGATCGAGATCAACGCCGAACTGATGATCAAGGCCACGAAGGTGGACGGCGTCTATGATTCCGATCCGATGCGGAACCGCGAAGCGCGCCGTTTCGAACGCCTGACCTTCGATGAAGCCCTGGAGCGGAGGCTCGGCGTGATGGACACGACAGCCCTGGTGATGTGCCGCGACAACAATCTGCCGTTGCGAGTGATGAACATGTTTGCCAAGGGGGATCTCCGGCGCCTGGTGATGGGCGAGCACGTGGGAACCCTCGTCGAGGGGACCGGAAAATGAGCGAAGCCATCTTCAAGGACGCCAGCCAGCGCATGGACAAGACGCTGGAGTCATTGCGCACGGAGTTCACCAAGATCCGCACGGGCCGTGCCCACACCAGCCTGCTCGACCACGTGACGGTCGAGTACTACGGCTCCGATGTGCCGATCAACCAGGTCGCGAACGTGAACGTGGAAGATGCGCGCACGCTGACCGTGACGCCCTGGGAACGCAACATGGTCGGCAAGGTGGAAAAGGCGATCATGACCTCCGACCTGGGGCTGAACCCTGCGACCGTCGGCACGGTGATCCGGGTTCCGCTGCCGGCCCTGACGGAAGAGCGGCGCCGGGATCTGGTGAAGGTGGTGCGCGCCGAGGCCGAGAATGCCCGCGTCGCCGTGCGCAACATCCGCCGGGACGCGAATCACACCCTGAAGCAGCAGGTGAAGGACAAGGAGATCTCCGAGGACGAGGAGCGTCGCGGCGAGGAGCGGGTCCAGAAGCTGACCGACGATCACATCGCCCGCATCGACCACATGCTGGCGGAGAAGGAAGCGGAGTTGATGGAGGTTTGACCTCCGTCGCGTCGATGGTCCCCGACAAGGCCGAGACCGGCAGAATACCCGCGCACGTTGCCATCATCATGGACGGCAACGGCCGCTGGGCCAAGGCGCGCGGCCTCTCGCGCAGCGAAGGCCACCGCATGGGCCTGAAGGCGACGCGCCGGGCGGTGGAGTTCTTTGCCAACCGCGGCGTGCGCGCGCTGACCCTGTTCGCCTTCAGCAGCGAGAACTGGCAGCGGCCCAAGGCCGAGGTCGAGGCGCTGTTCGATCTGTTCGTATCGGCGATCGAGGAAGAACTCCCGGAACTGCGCGAAAAGGGCATCCGGCTGCGCTTCATCGGCGCGCGCGAGGAGTTCCCGGAAGATCTGCAGGCACGCATGGCGGAGGCCGAGGCACAGACCGGGGCCAACGACACCATGACGCTGGTGGTCGCGCTGGGCTACGGCGGGCGCTGGGACATCCTGCAGGCGGCGCTGCGCTGGGTCCGGGAGAGTGGCGATGCCGTTCCCGATCCCGCGGGTTTCGCGGACTTCCTCAGCACCGCCGGGCTGCCCGATCTCGATCTGCTGATCCGGACCGGGGGCGAGCAGCGGATCAGCAACTTCCTGCTCTGGCAGGCCGCCTACGCGGAACTCTGTTTTCTCGAGGCGCTTTGGCCGGACGTCGGTGACCCCGACCTCCAGGACGCTCTGGATACGTACTCACGGCGGCAGCGCCGGTTCGGCGGCACCGGCGAACCCAGGGATGTCGCTCATGCTTAGGCAGAGAGTGCTCACCGCGCTGGCGATCGTGGTGCCGCTGGTGCTGCTGATCCTGCTGGCACCGTCCTGGCTGTTCGGACTGTTCATCCTGCTCGTCGTGGGCGCCGGTGCGCGCGAGTGGGCGCAACTGGCCGGATTCGCCTCGCCCGCGTCCCGAGTGGCCTTCGCCGTGACGATTCCGGCGCTGCTGGCACTGCTGATGCTGATGTGGTGGACCAACGGCTGGTCGGTCTGGCACCTCGCCGTTCTTTCGGCCGCGCTGATCTGGTGGCTGTTCGTGTTCATCATGCTGCCCTGGTACAGCCCCGGTCTGTCGAAGCGGCCGTCGGGTCGGCTTCTGTTGCGCGCGGGGGGCCTGTTGACCCTCGTCCCGGCAGGGATGGCGCTGCTTTGGCTGCACGATCAGGCCCCGCTGCTGGTGCTCTACCTGATCGTGCTGGTCGCGGCAGCCGATACCGGCGCCTATTTCGTGGGCCGGCAGTTCGGGCGCAGCAAGCTGGCCCCGGAGATCAGCCCCGGAAAGACGCGCGAGGGACTCTTTGGTGCGCTGTTCGCGGCGATCCTCGTGGCCTTGCTGGGCGCCTGGCTGTTCGGGCTGGTCCAGATGGATGCTCTGGTGTTCGGGCTGCTGGGGGTGGTGGTGGCGCTGGTGTCGGTGGCCGGTGACCTGCAGGAGAGCGTGCTCAAGCGTGAGGCCGGTGCGAAAGACAGCGGCACCCTGTTGCCGGGGCACGGCGGCATCCTGGATCGCGTGGACAGCCTGACGGCTGCCGCACCGATATTCCTGTTCGGGTTGCTCTGGACCGCGCTGCTGGCGCCGGGAACGTTCTGAGATGGCGGCGGAGCGCGTCACCATTCTCGGGTCCACCGGCAGCATCGGCGTGAGCACGCTGGACGTGCTGGCCCGGGACCCGGAGCGCTTCGAGGTCTACGCGGTCACTGCCCACGCCAACGTGGAAAAGCTCGCGGAGCAGTGTCTCGCGTGCCGGCCGGCGGTTGCGGTGATGGTGGACCCGGAGGCGGCCGCCGCGCTGCGCGACCTGCTGCATCGCGCCGGTGTCCCGACCGAGGTCCGGGATGGCGTGGAAGCGCTGGTCGAGGTCGCGTCGGCCCCGGAGGTCGACGTGGTGATGGCGGCCATCGTGGGTGCCGCGGGTCTGTTGCCGACCCTGGCCGCGGCCGAGGCCGGAAAACGCCTGCTGCTCGCGAACAAGGAGGCGCTCGTGATGTCCGGGGCGCTATTGATCGATGCGGTGGCCCGGAGCGGCGCGAAGCTGCTGCCCGTGGACAGCGAGCACAACGCGATCTTCCAGTGCCTGCCAGAGGGCTATACCTGCGGTGAGCGCGTGCAGCCCTGCGGGGCCGAGCGGATCTGGTTGACCGCTTCGGGCGGTCCTTTCCGGGAGCGCCCGCTGGACCGGTTCGGCGAGATTACGCCCGAGGAGGCCTGTGCCCACCCCAACTGGGACATGGGCCGGAAGATCTCGGTGGATTCGGCGACCATGATGAACAAGGGGCTGGAGGTGATCGAAGCGCGCTGGCTGTTCGCGCTGGAGCCCGAGGCCATCCAGGTCGTTCTGCACCCGCAGAGCATCGTCCACTCGATGGTCGCCTACGCCGACGGCTCGGTGCTGGCGCAACTGGGTAATCCGGACATGCGTACGCCGATCGCCCATGCGCTGGCCTGGCCGCGCCGGATGGGATCGGGAGTGAACCCGCTGGACCTGTTCGCGGTCGGCCGTCTGGACTTCGCTCCGCCGTCCTCCGAGCGCTTTCCCTGTCTCGACCTGGCGTACCGGGCGCTGAAGACGGGTGGAACCGCCACCACCGTGCTCAACGCGGCGAACGAGGTGGCGGTGCAGTCCTTCCTGGACCGGCGGATCGGCTTCCCCGCGATCGCCGAACTGATCGCCGCAACCCTGGATGCGATCGTCGTTGAGCCCGCGGATTCGCTCGAAGGGATTCTTGCGGCCGACGCGCAGGCGCGGGACTATGCTGGGCATTGGGTAATGGAACACGGCGCTGCGCTGTGACTTGATGACCGCATGACCATACTGACCAGCCTTGCCGCCTTCATCGTGGCCATCGGCGTCCTCGTGACGATTCACGAGTACGGCCACTACCTCGCCGCGCGCCTGATGGACGTGAAGGTGCTCCGTTTTTCCATCGGCTTCGGGAGGCCGATCTATCGTCGGGTCTTCGGCCGCGACCGGACCGAGTTCGTGGTCGCCGCGATTCCCCTCGGTGGTTACGTGAAGATGCTCGACGAGCGCGAGGCGCCGGTGCCCGACGCAGAGGTGGCACGGGCCTTCAACCGCAAGAAGCTCGGGGCGCGCAACTTCGTGATCGCAGCGGGCCCCGTGGCCAACTTCCTGTTCGCTCTGGTCGCCTATGCGGTGATGTTCATGATCGGGGTGCCGGGACTGAAACCGATCGTCGGCGACGTCGATCCCGCCAGTGCGGCGGCTGCGGGTGGCCTGCAGCACGGCGATGAGATCCTGATGGTGGGCGACCGGCGGGTCCAGGACTGGGATCAGGCGAACCTGCGTCTGCTCGACCACGCGGTCCGGGCCGATGAGGTGGTGCTTACCGTCCTCGACCGCGACGGCCGCGAGGTGCGGCGCACGGTCTCACTGGAGAACCGCCGGGATCTGCTCGGCGAAGGCCAGTTCCTGGAGCGTCTCGGCATCAGGCCCTTCCGGCCAGCGCTGCAGCCGCTGATCGGCAGTGTGGAGCGAGGCAGCCCCGCGGCCGAGGCGGGTCTGCAGCCTGGGGACACGGTG
>SKQM01000195.1 GCA_007119005.1 Thioalkalivibrio sp. | reverse complement strand
GCTGCGCGAGAACCTGAGCTTCAGCACGACCATCGAATCGGACTCGGCCGCGCTGCACGAGCTGATTGCGGCGATGGTCGAGGCGGCGCCGGACATCCACTGCCTGCGTGACCCGACCCGCGGTGGGCTCGCCGCCACGCTGAACGAGATTGCCCGGCAGTCAGGCGTGGGCATGAGCATCCGCGAGGACGACATCCCGGTGCGCGGGGAGGTCGACGCCGCCTGCGAACTGCTCGGCCTGGACCCGCTCTATGTCGCGAACGAGGGTAAGGTGGTCGCGATCTGCCCACCGGAGTCTGCCGGCGGCCTGCTGGCCGTGATGCGTGCGCATCCTCTGGGCCGCGATGCCGCGCTCATCGGCGAGGTGATCGCGGACGAGTACGCGTTCGTGCAGATGGAGACCAGCTTTGGCGGGCGCCGCAACGTCGACTGGATCTCCGGAGAGCAGCTGCCGCGGATCTGCTGACTTACCCCCTCCCCAGCCCCATGGAGTGCGACAGATCGCAGACCGTCCAACCCGAGGTGGCGGCATGGACCATGATCGGTCCAGCGCGCCGCTCTCGGGCTTTCCTGCTAATCTCCAGGCATGATCCGTGATTTCGGCGATCTGCGTCCTGCGCTGCATTCCACTGCCTGGGTGGACGACACCGCGCTGGTGGTGGGGGACGTGCATATCGGTGCCCACAGCTCGGTCTGGCCGATGTGCGTATTGCGCGGGGACATCCACCAGGTCGTGATCGGCGTGCGCACCAACATCCAGGATGGATCGGTGCTGCATGTGACCCACGACAGCCGCTTCGCACCCGGAGGGCACAGCCTCACCGTTGGCGACGAGGTCACGGTGGGGCACAAGGTCATCCTGCACGGCTGCACGATCGGGGACCGTTGCCTGATCGGCATGGGCAGCATCGTGATGGACGGCGCGGTGATCGAATCCGAAGCCATGCTTGGCGCCGGTAGCCTGGTGCCGCCGGGCAAACGCCTCGAAGGAGGCTACCTCTGGCGCGGCAGTCCGGCCCGAAGGGTCCGGCCGCTGACGGACGAGGAGAGGGATTACCTCGAGTATTCTGCGGCCCAGTATGCGCGCCTGAAGGACCGGCACGCGGGCTGAGCTCGTCGGCCCCTCCTTTTTTTGTGGGAGGCGAGCCCCCTCGGCGACCGGGCACCGACGAAAACCCAGTCGCCCAGGGGGCTGGCCTCCCACAAGAGAATCGCCTGCGGTTGGTCTGTAGGAGGCGAGCCCTCTCGGCGACCGGGCACCGACGAAAACCCAGTCGCCCAGGGGGCTGGGCTCCCACAAGAGTGTCGCCTGCGGTTGGTCTGTAGGAGGCGAGCCCTCTCGGCGACCGGCCATGGACTCCGGACCCGGTTTTGGTGTCAGTGGCGGGATGCACGTAGACTGACCGTTCGTTGAACCAGAAACCGGGACACATGATGCAAATCTCCGCAAACAAGGTCGTTTCCATCGACTACACCCTGACCAACGACCAGGGGCAGGTGCTCGACTCCTCCTCCGGAAGGGAGCCGCTGGCCTATCTGCAGGGCCACCACAACATCATCTCCGGACTGGAATCGGCGCTCGCGGGAAAGTCCGCCGGAGAAAGTGTGAAGGTGACGATTGCTCCGGCCGACGCCTACGGCGAGCGTGACGAATCCCTGAGCCATGCGGTGCCGCGCAAGATGTTCGAGGACGCGGACAACGTGAAGATCGGCATGCAGTTCCAGACCACGTCCGAGCAGGGTGGCGCCCAGATCGTGACCGTCACCGGCGTGGACGCGGAGCACGTGACCGTGGACGCGAACCACCCGCTGGCGGGTGAGACCCTCACCTTCGACGTCACCATCGTCGACGTGCGCGATGCCAGCCAGGAGGAACTGGACCATGGGCACGTGCACGGGCCGGGCGGGCACCAGCACTGACGGAGGCATCCGTGATCCACTACCCGGTCTCCGGGCTCCGTGATTCCCGATAATTCCCTGGCATCGTCGCGCGAGCCGGCGGAGCAGCGATGACAGATTCGTCTCCCCGCGTGGTTGCGCCGCGCGTCATCCTTGCCGCGGACACGGATGCGCTGATCGAGGCGACCGCGGACCGGGTCACAGAACTGCTGTCGGAGGCCGTTCGGGCGCGCGGAGTGGCCAGTCTGGTTGTCGCCGGTGGGCGGACTCCGCGGGCCCTGTACCGGCTATTGGCAAACCGTTCCAGTGAGCGGCGTCCGCCCTGGTCCCGCGTGAAGCTGTTCATGGGCGACGAGCGCTGGGTGCCTGCGGATCACGCAGACAGCAACCATCGCATCGTGGTCCATGCCCAGCGCCTGGTCCATCAGCGCATACGCTTCGCTGATCAGCTGCATGTCGCCGTACTCGATGCCGTTGTGCACCATCTTCACGAAGTGTCCGGCACCATCGGGTCCGATCCAGCGGCAGCAGGGTTCACCATCGACCTTTGCGGCAATCGCCTGGAAGATCTCCCGCACCAGAGGCCAGGCTTCGGGATCGCCCCCCGGCATGATGGAGGGTCCGTGGCGCGCACCCTCCTCACCCCCGGAGATGCCGGTGCCGACGAACCGCAGCCTCTGGGTGCGCAGCTGCAGGGTCCGGCGCGTGGAGTCCGGGTAATAAGAGTTCCCGCCGTCGATGATCACGTCGCCCGGTTCGAGCAGTGGCACCAGCGCCTCGATGAAGTCGTCCACGACCCGGCCGGCCTTGACCATCAGCATCACCTTTCGGGGCCGTTCCAGGCTTTGCACCAGTTCCTCGAGGCTGTGACAGCCGACGATCGACATCCCCAGTGCGGGGCCCTCGACGAATTCATCGACACGGCGGGTGGTGCGGTTGAACACCGCCACCCGGTAGCCGTGGTCTGCCATGTTCAGGACCAAGTTCTGGCCCATCACCGCGAGCCCGATCAGGCCGATATCTGCAGTCGCCATGCTTTCGCCTCTTGAGAATCCCTGGATGACGCCGACCCGCTGTGCGCTTCCGTCGGCGATGCCCCATCTGGAGACTGCGCCGCAAGCCGCAGTCGGTTGCGCCCAGGGCAGGTTCGCAGAGCATAGGGGATGCGGGTGCGCAGGTCGAAACCGGGCACGACATTCCCGGCTTCAGGGGCTTGGACAAGGGCGGTCTTTGCGGCTAGCATCATGTTGAAGCCGCAGGGAATTGTCGGGCGGTTTCGTAACGCTCCCGGGCAACGGCCGGGGAATATGTTTCGGCAATCGCTGGTACTCATAGAGGAGACGAACATGACCAAACTCACGAAGCTACTGGGCGCGGCCGCGGTCGCTGCTGTTCTGGGTCTGGCATCGGCCCCCGCCAGTTCCTGGTGGGGGAGTGGCTACGGCGGTCCGTGGGGCGGCGGCCCCTGGTATGGGCCGGGTTACTGGGGTGGGCCGTACGGCGGCTATCCGTATTACGGGGGTTACTCACCCTACTACGGCGGCCAACCATACTGGGGCGGTCACCGCGGTTGGGGTCACCCGGTCTGGGGCAGCCCCTGGCAGGCTCCGGCACCCGTGCAGCCACCCGCTGACTGAGCCGCTGATCGGGTCTTCCAGACCCGCGCCGTCCGGCCCGTACGGATCTCGATCCGTGCGGGCCTTTTTTTGGCCTTAGAACGGGCGGGGTGTCGGGTATTCCTGGAACACGCCCCGAGGCTCGGCTGGGGGAGCCGTCAGTACAGGATCGTCCTCGGGCCAGGCTTCGGCCGGCAGGCGGCCTGCATCGATGCGGCTGCGCTGCTGCTCGATTCGCGCCAGCAGAAACCGCGCACCGCTGCGGCGGTAGGCAGTCGCCGCCTGGTCCAGTGCGGCCCGGGCACCCTGCAGGTCGCCACCTGCCATCCGTGCAAGCGCGAGGGCTTCGTAGACCGGAGGGATTGGGCCCTGCAGAACCAGCATCTCGGCCAGCTCCAGCCCGCGGGGTGCATCGCGGATCCGCGGATCGTCGGCTGCACTGAACAAACGGCTCAGCGCATAGCGCGGCATCGGATGCTGCGGGTGGCCGTCGATGATCGCTTCGAGTCCCCCTACCAGTTCCGCAGCTTCGCCATGGGCACCGCCCTTGGCCACGATCGCGAGGACCCGTGCCAGCACGTTGTCGGGTATCGCCTCGCCCACCTGGGCAAGAAGTCCGGCGGCTTCGACCCATTCCCCCTGCCTGAAGGCGAGCATGCCGAGGTGGTGGGACGCGCCGGGATGCCCCGGCTGCAGCGCCAGCACCGATTCGTAGCCCTCGCGCGCCCGCTGCGTGTTGCCATCGGCGTCATGCAGAACGGCTTGCAGGAAGATGGCCAAGGGGTTCTGCGGCTCCCGCTCCAGTACCTTCGCGAGCTGCTCCCGGGCCGCCTCGGGGTCTCCCGCGAGAAACAGCGCCCGTGCCAGGCTGATCCGGGCAGCGATGTTGTCCGGGTTTTCCGCAATGCCCCGGGCGAAGGCGTCGGCACCGGCCTGAAAGCGATTGTCGCGCACCGCAAGCAGGCCCTGCAGGAAATGCCGGCGTGCGCCAGTGTCCAGATCCTCGAGGTCACGGACCATCGGGTCCTTCACCACGGGAGCGCGATCCCCGCGGCGGTCCAGTGACTCGCGGGCCGCATCGATGTCGCCCTGACTCCGCAGTGCCTGCGCCAGGGGCCCGTAGACCATGTCGGCCTCCGGGTCGGCCTGCAGCGATCGCCGTAGCCAGGCCTCGGCGGCGCTGAAGTCCCGGCGCTGGAGCGAGAGCTGACCCAGGCGGAACGCGGCGGCTGCCTCCAGACCGGGCTCCTCCAGCGCAGCCTCGAGGTGCTTCCGGGCATCCGCGGGCCGGTTCAGTTCCGCCAGGACCTCGCCTTCGCGCAGGTCGAGCGGGCGGTAGTCCGGATCGATGGCCCGGGCGACCTGGTATGCGGCGAGCGCATCTTCGAGGCGGCCTACCCCCTGGGCGAGCCAGCCGTCCAGATATGCCCAACGGAAGTGTTCGGGATCCAGCGTCCGTGCGTTCCGGTAGGCGGTCGCCGCGCCGGCCGGAATTTCGTGGACGTGGTACATCCCGCCCAGCCGGCCGTAGGCCTCTGCGAGATCGGCGGGGTCGGCGTCGGGGTCGGCCGCCCGTTCGCGCACGGCATGTCGTGCGGCCTCGATCGCCTCGCGGGCCCGCGGTTCCGCTCCGGACAGGTCCAGATCCGGAACCGCCACGAGCCCGGGTGGGGCCGTCGGCGGCACCAGCAGGGGATCGCCTCCAGCGTGCACCGAGCCGGTGGTTCCCAGGATCAGGCCGAACAACAGGAAGAGCAGGGGCGCTGACAGCAGACGGGAGGTCACGGCGCGGGTTCCTCGACGGTGAGCAGCTGGTTGGTCGCGTCCACCGGCACCTGCTGGATCACTCCGCTGGGCCAGCGGATCTCGAGGCTTTCCACGTCCGAGGCGGTGAGCAGGCCCAGGCCGAATGTCACCGGCAGTTCGACCTGTGCGAGGTAGCTGCGCGTGGGGGATACGAGGCGTCGCTGGGTCACGCCTCCGGCACGGAGCCGGACCTCGGCACCGATCGCGTCGCGGTTCGACTGCGTGCCGACCAGGCGAACCCGCAGCCAGTTGTGGCCGTGTTCCTGGTCGTTCCGGAGCAGCACGGCGGCGCGGCCGTTCTGGGTCACGATCAGATCGAGGTCACCGTCCCCGTCGAAGTCGCCGTAAGCCATTCCGCGTCCGACCATCGGCACCGCGAGGTCGCCGGGATTCCGGATTTCGGTGAACCGGGTGGGGCAGTCCTCGCCGCAGTTCCAGAACAGCTGTCCGGGCTGCTCGTAGTGCTGGCTTGGGTGCACGGTGTTGATCTCGTGTTCGAGGTGGCCGTTCGCCTGGATCAGATCGAGGCGCCCGTTCAGATCGACGTCGAGGAACAGCACCCCGAACGTCAGCGCCAGCCGGGTCGGCCCGGCGATGCCCTCGATCATCGCTTCGTCGGCGAAGGGTGGTTGTCCGTCTGCCGTCACGTAAAGCGAACTGGGCTCGTTGGCGAAGTTGCCGATCGCGATGCCGATGTCCTCGTCATTGCGGAACCACGCGGCGTCGATGCCCATCGCTCCGGTGGCCCGTCCGTCGCGATCGAAGGCCACACCCTCCAGCGCGCCGATCTCCTCGAAAGTGCCGTCACCGCGGTTGCGGAACAGGAAGTTGCGCACGGTGTCGTTGGCGACCACGAGGTCCATCCAGCCGTCATTGTCGTAGTCGACCAGCACCACGCCCAGGGCCTTGCCGACCGCGCGACCCGTTGCGGGCTCGACCACCCGTATGCCGGCCACGGCGGAAACGTCGGTGAAGGTCCCGTCACCGTTGTTGCGGTACAGGTACCCATGGACCCCATTGAAGTGGTTCGGCGCGCCGTAGGCGCGGCCGAGTCCGGTCAGGCGGAAGTCGATCTCGAGATCGATCTCCGGCGACCACTCCACGTAGTTGCCGACGTAGAGGTCCAGCAGGCCGTTGTTGTTCGAATCGAAGAAGGCGGCCGCGGTGGACCAGTCGCGTTCCAGCCCGCCGACCCCGGCCTCGTCGGTGACCTCCCGGAACCGGCCCTCCTTGTTGCGGAACAGACGGTTCGTGCCAACGGCGGTAATGAACACGTCGACCCAGCCATCGTTGTCGTAGTCGCCCACGGCCACGCCCATGCCGTAGAGGTCGATGTCGAGGCCGGCTTCCTCGGTCACATCGGTGAAGTGACCGGTACCGTCGTTCCGGTACAGCGCCAGCCGCGGACGCTCGCCCCCCTCGTGACCCGGCCAATGGCTCGAGTTCACCAGCAGGATGTCCTGGTGTCCGTTGTTGTTGTAGTCGAAGACCGCGACGCCGGAACCGATGGTCTCCGGGAGCAGACGCTCGCCATAGGCGCCGTTCACGTGAACGAAGTCGATGCCCGCCGCAGCGGTCACGTCCGTGAAGCGCAGCGTCGGGGCGGTCTCCGGACCGGGTTGCAGCAGTGGCGCCGGCGAGAACACGGCGACCTCGTCCACCGCGTCCGGCGCATCGCGCCCCAGCCACCACCCGATCAGGAGTCCCGCGGCCACGACCACGGTGAGGACCCCTGCCGCGATCGCGGATCGACGGAAGATGCGGGCGACCCGGGCGTCGGCACCGAATTCGCTCAGCCTGTCCGAATCGGGTTTAGGGTCCTTCATGGTTGCAAGGCCTCCTGGCTTTCGTGGTGCCCATCAGCCGCGATGGCGGTCTCTGCGGAGTCCGGAAAAGGACTTCCGGCAAAACCGGCGGCATCCGACGGTATCGCCGGCCCGGTGCCCGATCGGGGTCGCAGATCGTACAGGGTGACCGCTTCCGCCGCATGGTTGGCGGGAGGGTTGGCCGCCCGGTGCCGGGCCACTGCCGTGGCCACCGCGAGGTCATCAATCCGATAGCGTTCGTGAGCGGCACGATGCTGCGCCGCAGCCCCGCGATCGCCCTGCAGTTCGCGCACCTGTGCAAACGTATGGTGGACCGCCGCCGCCTCGGGGTCGATGGCCAGCGCCAACTCCAGAGCATCGACCGCGCGTCGCAGCAGGGCCTCACGCTCGGCTCTCCCTGCCTCGCCGCGGGCCGCCCGGGCCTGTTCGAACAGCGTCCGGCCGAGCAGATGCGGCACCCGGAGGTCCCGGGAGAAATCGAAACCGCGGTCGCGCGCCTCCTGGAAGCGCGTCTCCATCAGGTTCTCCAGCCGTTCCGAGGCCGCGGCAAGCCGCCCGTATTCCCGATCGACCAGCGCCGCATACCAGGCGAGCGTCCAGGGCGGGGCGCCGGTCTCGTGTGCCCGGGCCAGCGCCTCGGCCGCATCATCGAGCCGGCCCTCGCGAAAGTACACCCGCGCGAGGTTGAGCGGTCCGTCCGGGCGCCCCAGTGCCTCGACCTCGAGGAAGGCCGCCTCCGCCTGGCGCAGCTGGCCGCGGCCGGTGTCGCGATCGCCCGTCCGCAGCAGGCCGATCCCGTAGTCGTTCCAGCGCTCCCAAAGGGGCAGTCCCTGGTCCTGCACGGGGACGTCGGGTCCGCCGGCCAGCGGGAGTTCCAGTCGGTCGGTCGCCATCGTGGTGATCGGGAGATCGTTGCGGGTAAAGGATGCGCCCAGCACGTGCCGCAGGATCCGGGTATCGAATTTCCGGTAGCGTAGCGCAGCATCGATGGCCAGCGGTCCGTGGGCGTCCTCCGGTACCGTGAACCGGTACTGCACCAGCGCTGCCGAACCGGGAGGGATCTGATGGTCGTACAACGCGACGAAGATGTCCTGGACGTTGCGCCGATCGATCCGGTTGCCGTGGCGGTCGAGCACGTAGGCATTCACGAAGTGGGCCCAGGGGTCGACATCGCCTTCGGGATCCAGTGCACCACTGCGCCCGATCACGCGATCGCCGTCCCGGATGGTCACGTCCAGCCACAGTTCATTGGAGTCGGTGGTGCCCTGCGTCAGCGGATGCCCGATCCCCGTGGTGCGCAGCACCGTCTCCAGCAGGTATTCCCGCCCGGGTTCGAGGACGGGCAGCTCCGGCCGCAGGGGCGCGAGCAGCGCGCCGTCGATGCGGCCGTCCTCCTTGACCCCGAACAGGTCGACGCGGACGACCCCGTTTTCGAGGAAACGACGCCGGATCTCCACCTCCGAGGCGTCCATGTCCAGCATCCAGGGGATCGCCGTGTTCGCTGCTGCGAACCGGTGGTCGTGAACGCCAACGCCCCTGCCGGGAAAGAGCCTCGCGGCCGGGTCCCGTGACGGCACGAACGGCATGTGACAGTTGTTGCAGCCCGTCTCCGCCCGCTCCGGGTAGTAGAACGCGTCCACGCGATGCCCGGAGACCCCGCTGGCGAGGAAGGTCCCGTAGTGGTCCTGTCCGCGCAGCCAGCGGTAGTGATTCAATTCTCCGGGCAGTCCCACCTTGTGGCAGGTGCTGCAGAACTCGGGACTCTGGTGCAGCGGCTGCAGCAGCGTGCGCTTGTGATACGCGGGTTTGGCCCGGATCAGCTGTCGGCCGATGGCCGCGAGGCGTGCATTCGGACTGTCTTCGAAGGGGTAGCGCGGCGGGTCCACGAGCGTGAAATCCGCGTTGCCTCTGGGACTGTTGACCTCGGTGATTGCGTGGCAGACCAGGCAGGTGATCCCGGCGTCGGCGGCCGGGTCGGAATCGGGGTCGTAATCCGGACGGTCGAAGGCGCCGGAGTAAAGGGGGAGCGGGTCGTGGCATCCGGCACAGAAACGTGCGGCCTGAACGTCGCCGTCGCGCGCAAGTGCCACCGCTCGCGTCTCCTCCACGCTGAACCGATAGACCGGGTTGTTGAAGGAGCTGAGCCGGTGCATGCTCGCCGCGTGCTGCTCCGCGATGTCGGCATGACAGTCGGCGCAGAAAGCGTCCCGCATCAGCCGTTCGGCCGGCAGGATCGTCTCTCCGCTCGAAAGGGTGACGCGGGTCAGTGCCGGTTCGAACGTGGCCGTCACGGCCGCACCCGTTTCCGGAGCATGGTACAGATGCAGGCCAGCCATGCCGCCTCCGGCGAACACCACCAGCAGGGCCCAGCGCGGGGCGTGCCGCCAGCGCAGGGGCGGGCCCGCGAGGCGATGCAGCAGGAACAGCCAGATCGCGGCCAGCGGGGTGGCGACGTGCACCCAGTAGAAAATGTTGCGCGCGGCGGGATGGTGGACCGCGAGAAAGTCGAAGCGCACGAGCATCAGTCCCGAGACCACCAGCAGGATCCCGGACACGGCCAGTGCAATGCCGGCACCGATCGCGTAGCGATTGCGCCGATGCCGGGCGTGGCGCAGATGCCCCGCCACGAAGAGCACAAAGGCAGGGATCAGCAGCAGCCCGAGCGCGAGGTGAGCCAGCACCATCACCAGGTAGACGTAACCCTGCAGGCTTTGCCCGGATACCGCCTCCGCAAGGGTCACGCCCCCGAGGTACAGCGAGTTGACCGCCAACAGCGTGAACAGCAGGAGCAGCAGCGCCAGTAGTGGACGCAGTACGCCTCCGACCACGGGTGGCTTGCGTCGCTGCGTGCCCGTTTTGGGTGCGCCGCCTGTCGGGTTTCTGCTGCCGGCCATGTGGATGCGTTTCCGGGACCAGGAAGTCCAGGGGGCATGCTGACGCTGGACCAGACCCCGTCAGGACCCCCTCAACGCAAATTATCCCCCTACGATCGGTACGTCAATTGACCGGCTTCGCATCGCGCCCGAGGGGTTAGGCGCCCTATATCAGTTGCGCCGGATCGAGTCCACCAGCAGCCCGAAATTCGCCTCCTGCTCGAGAACCGCGCGATCGGGACCAGTGAACTTGAAGAACACCGCGCCCTCAGGGCCTTCTGCGATCGCGCCGATCAAGCGATAACCGGGGCGCAGGTCGGCCCGCGGCGCCATGGGGCCGGCCGCCGCGTTGTAGGTCCCACTGGTGCGGACCAGGGTCACTCGCATTCCATCCACCTCGATGGTCTCGAGTTCGGCGACTTCACTGGTCGGCCGGCCGTCCTCCTGGTCGAACTGGTTGAACCAGCGGTTGACGTTGGCATCCACGGTTCCGCCCTCCTGCGGCCCGAAATAGAACACCGCTACCTCGCCAGATTCACTGTCACCCTCTGCCGGCGGCGTACCATAGGTGGCGGCGCGCATTGGCCTCTGCGCCTGCTTTTCCCAGACAGAGGGAACCGTCCACACCAGCCCCGCGACGGAGTCCGTTCCGGACTCGGCCGGTGCAGGCACCATCTGGGTCGTGACCTGCGGTGCGGGGGCGGCGGGCGCCGGAGCGGTGTTCTGTGCCGAGTCCTCGGGCGCGCAGGCGATCAGGGTGAATGTGAACAGGGGGACAAGTAACAGGCTGCTTTTCATGCGAATCATGCGGGGGCGCCTCGCGCATATCTTTTTGAAAGGAGGGGTGCCGCTGGATTGTCAAGGAGGCCTCGTCCAACCGCAACGCTGAACCCCACCCCTGATGGGGTTGTTCAGCCGGGCAATCCATCACCATTCGCCTGTTTCATCGTCGCGCCTACAGTGGGTACGTTCCGCGTGACCCGGGTGCGCCGTCCGGCAGAAAACAACCGCTCAGAGCCGCGTCTGGATGGTATCCACCCGGTAGCGGCTCAGCTCGAGTAGCTCAGGCCAGGATCCCGGGGCCAGCCGTGCCTTCTGCCAAAGCGCGTCGATGAAATCCCCGGCTTCTGGCAACTGTTCCCACACGGCGGGCAGGAAAGTGGCCCGTCGGGATCCGCTGCGTACCACCAGCCCATCGATGCCGGGGCGCAGGGAGGCCAGCAATGCATCACGGGTGCTGGCGAGAATCGGCTCATGAGGACCCAGCGTCGCCACGGACAGATGCAGGCCTTCGAGTTCGAAGACCTGCAGCGCGGGGAACCGGGGATCACGGCAGGCCGCGGCGTAGGCGTTTTCCGCGACGTCCGCCGCCAGTGGCCGTGAGGGCTCCAGGGTGCCGATGCAGCCGCGCAGCTGTCCTGAGCGCTTCAGCGTGACGAAGCTCGCGCCGGGACGCAGCAGGGCCGTCGGTTCCCTGGGTAGGTCGAGCAGGGGTGCGGGCCGGGTCTCGGCCGCGTGGCGCACGCCGAGCGCGGCGATCTCGAGCAGGCGCTGGCCTTCGGCGATCACGACGTGGTCCGCCCGTACTTCACTGGAAGGCCCAGGCGCCATAGCCGACCACTTCCCGGCGGGGGCCAGCGGTATCGCCCGAGTTGCGCAGGTCCAGCGTGACCGGCCGGAGTCCGCGCTCGCGCGCAATCCGGAGCAGGCCCGCCAGCGGTTGGTGGCCGCATGCACGGTACGGACCGAGCACGGTCTCTTCGCAGCACTCGATGGCATCGCAGGTTTCGGCATCGAGCATCTGCGCGGTGGCGTAGTCGTGATAATGGGAGAGATCGGAACTGACCACGATCAGGGTCTCGCCTCCGCCCCAGAGCCGGTCCAGCACTGCGGCAACGGTTTCGGGGCCGGCATCGCCAACGACGAGGGGTACCAGCGCGAAGTCGTGCAGCAGGATCTGCAGGAAGGGGAGGTGGACCTCGAGGCTGTGTTCGGGCCGGTGCGCCTCGTCCAGCGCCACCACGCCGGGAAGATCAGCAATCAGCCCGTAGGCAGCGTGGTCGACTGAAACCAGACCTAGCGGGGTGCGGTAGGCGCTGGCCGAGGTCGTGGCGATCCCGCTGAACGGTACGCGGTGCGAGGGGCCCATCAGGACCACCCGGCGGATGCGTTCGGCACCGTCTCCGAGTGCGGCGTACGCCGAGGCGGCCACGGGACCGGAATAGGGGAATCCCGCGTGCGGCGCGACCAGCGCCTTCGGCAGCGTGCCCGGCCGGATCCGAGGGGCCGCCCCCGCCATCAGGCTCCGGACCTGGCTTTGCAGTATTGCGGGATCGTCCGGGTAGAACAGGCCGGCCACGGCTGGCGGGCGCACACTGGCTGCGGTTTCCATGATGCTCACTCCTCTGCTGCAGGTTCCGCGCGGCGGCTCAAGGTTTCGGACGCCTGGCAGGTTCCCAATCTGTTGCGATCCGGATCGCAACGATGATGTTTCTTCGACCTCTTCGGGGGCGGTCGGTTGCGTCCGTCTCAGCCCTCCCCGGCGGGAACCGGCATGATTGGAATAGGTCCCATGAGAATAGGGTATTTGCGAGAGAACGAAGAACGATGAGCGAGCTTCTTCGAGCCGACGAGTTCACGGTGCCAACCCGCTTCTGGCAACCGCTGCCGGACGGCCGGGTGCAGTGTGATCTTTGTCCTCGTTTGTGCAAGATGAAGCCGGGCCAGCGTGGCGCGTGCTTCGTGCGCGCGAACCTCGGCGGAAAAGTCGTGCTGACCACCTATGGTCGTTCGAGTGGCTATTGCATCGATCCGATCGAGAAGAAGCCGCTGAATCATTTCCTGCCCGGCACGCCGGTGCTGTCATTCGGGACCGCGGGCTGCAATCTGGCTTGCAAGTTCTGCCAGAACTGGGACATCAGCAAGTCACGCGAACTCGACACCCTGATGGACCGCGCCGATCCCGAGACCATCGCCCGTGCCGCCGTCGCGACCGGTTGCCGGTCGGTGGCTTTCACCTACAACGACCCGGTGATTTTTCATGAGTACGCGCAGGACGTGGCGAAAGCCTGTCGGGCGCAGGGCATTCGCACCGTGGCGGTGACCGCGAACTACATCAGTGAAGAGGCGCGTGCCGAGTTCTACGCGGGCATGGATGCGGCCAATGTCGATCTGAAGGCCTTCACCGAGCGCTTCTATCACCGGCTGACCGGCGCACACCTGCAAACGGTGCTGGAGAACCTCGAATGGCTGGTGAACGAAACCGATGTCTGGGTGGAACTGACCACGCTGCTGATCCCCGGGGAGAACGACAGTGAAGCGGAGATCCGGCAGATGTGCGACTGGGTGCTGGAGCACCTGGGGCCGAGGGTACCGATGCACTTCACGGCTTTCCACCCCGACTTCCGGATGACCGATCATCCACCGACACCCGTGGCGACGCTGCGCCGCGCGCGCCGCAACGCGCTGGATGCGGGTGTCCACTACGCGTATACGGGCAATGCCTGGGATCCGGATGGCCAGTCGACCTGGTGCCACGCCTGCGGGCAACGCCTGATCGGCCGCTCCGGCTACGAGATCGACGCCTGGCACCTGACACTTGAAGGCCGCTGCGACGTCTGCGCCACCCCCGCTGCTGGCATCTTCGAGTCCGCCCCCGGCCACTGGGGCTCCCGCCGCGTCCCCGTCCGCCTCAGCGAATACACCTGACGCCGTGGAGTGCGGGAGCTTGTTCCCGCCATCGGTGGCGTCGGCTTGCCGCGGTCGGGGGGTGGCCTCGTGTTGCGCCCGGCCGGTATTCTTGCGTCGCGATGCGCATCCTGTTTCTGACCCACAGTTTCAACAGCCTCAGCCAGTGCCTGTTCGTGGAGTTGCGGCGGCTGGGTCACGAGGTGTCGATCGAGTTCGACATCAACGACCGGGTGACGGAGGAGGCGGTGGCGCTGTACCAGCCCGATCTGGTGATCGCGCCATTCCTGAAGCGGGCGATTCCGGAGAGCGTCTGGCGCACGACGCTGTGCTGGATCGTGCACCCGGGCCCGGTCGGCGACCGCGGGCCCGCGGCGCTGGACTGGGCGATCGAGGAGAGGGCCGGCGAGTGGGGCGTCACGGTCTTGCAAGCCGACGCGGAGATGGATGCGGGGGACGTGTGGGCCTCGGTCCCGTTCCCGATGCGTGCCGCATCGAAGAGCAGCCTGTACCGGCGCGAGGTCACCGATGCCGCGGTGCGGGCCGTCGTCCTGGCACTGGAACGCCTGCAGAACCCGGATTTGCGGCCCGAGCCACTCCCGGTCAACCCCGACGGCAGCCGTGGCCGGTGGCGGCCGGCCTTTACCGCGGCGCAGCGAGAGATCGATTGGCAGCGGGACGACAGCGCGACGATATTGCGCCGGATCCGCGCCGCGGATGGCGCGCCGGGAGTGCGTGGCGAAATCCTGGGTCTGCCGGTGCGGATGTACAACGCGTGGCCGGAGTCGCGCCTGCGCGGTGAGCCCGGTGCGCTGATCGCGACCCGCGACGGTGGGATCTGTCGTGCGACGATCGACGGTGCGGTCTGGATCACCCATCTCCGGGCGATCGGCGGGGAGCGCGGCGATCTCAAGCTTCCGGCGACGCAGGTGCTGGGGTCGGAGCGGCTTGCCGGGGTGCCCGAGTTGACGCTGGAGCCCCTGGCCGCGCCAGCGGGCGAAACCTGGCAGGAGATCCGGGGCTGGATCGAGAACGACGTCGGCTACCTCGCCTTCGACTTCCACAACGGTGCGATGTCCACGGACCAGTGCCGCCGCCTGTGGGCCGCCTGGGAGCGGTTGCGGCAGAGCCCGGTGCGTGTGCTGGTGCTGCTGGGTGGAGAAGACTTCTGGTCGAACGGGATCCACCTGCACCGGATCGAGGCGGAAGACAATGCCGCCGAGGCCTCCTGGGACAACATCGAGGCGATGAACGACCTGACCCGGGCGATCATCGAGACCGACGATCGGCTCGTGATCTCGGCACTGCGTGGCAACGCGGGTGCGGGCGGCGTCTTCCTCGCGCTGGCTGCCGACGAGGTCTGGTGCGCGCCCGGAGTGGTGCTGAATCCGCACTACAAGAACATGGGCAACCTCTACGGATCCGAGTACTGGACGTACCTGCTGCCGCGCCGCGTCGGGTCAGAGGCGGCCCGGGGCATCGTGGACAACCGGCTGCCGATTGGAGCCGCCGAGGCACGGGAGCACGGACTGGTCGATGCGGTGTTTGGCGCCAGTGCCACCGACTTCGCGCTGCAGGTGGCAGGCAAAGCCAGGGAGTTGGCGGCCTCCGTGGACCTTCAGGCGCGCCTCGACGCGAAACGGACGGGCCGGCGACGCGACGAGGCCAGCCGCCCGCTGGTCGCCTACCGGAAGGAGGAGATGCGGCACATGCATCTGAACTTCTTCGGCTTCGATCCCAGCTATCATGTGGCCCGGTACAATTTCGTGCACCGGGTACCCCACTCGCGTACGCCGCTCCACCTGGCACTGCATCGCCGCATCGGCGCTGCGAACCGTACGGGGATGAACGCAAGGAACACGCCATGAGCGAACGCTTCACCGTATCCGTCGAACCCTCGCTGGCGCAGGACTTCGACGATTTCATCAAGCGCAAGGGCTACAGCAACCGTTCGGAGGCCGTGCGCGACCTGATCCGCGGTGCGCTGGCCAAAGAGCGGCTGAGTCCGGAACAGGACGCTCCCTGTGTCGGGGTGCTGAGCTACATGTACGACCACCACGAGCGCGAACTCAGCAAGCGGCTGACCCAGACGCATCACGCCCACTACAACCTGACCGTGACCACGCTGCACATGCACCTCGACCACGACATGTGCGTGGAGTCGGTGCTGCTGAAAGGCAACGCATCGGACGTGCAGGCGTTTGCCGAGTCGGTGATGGCGCGCCCGGGAATCCGCCATGGCCAGTTGCACCGGATTCCGCTGGACCATTTGGCAGACCCCGGGGACATGTCAACGCACCGGCACTCCCACGGACACGGGCATGGCGCCTGACCCAAGCGGGAACCCCTTCGTCCCGGCATTCCCGGTCGGGGCGCGCTGCAGGGCGTGGAGAGGGCGGTGAAGACCGCCGGTGTGGTCGCCGCGGGGCATCCGGCGACCGCCGACGCCGCCGCGGCGATCCTGGAGGCGGGCGGCAACGCCTTCGATGCGGTGATCGCGGGGCAGTTCGCGGCCTGCGTCGCGGAGCCGGTGCTGTGCTCCCTCGGCGGCGGCGGGTTTCTGCTGACGCGGAAGGGGCAGGGGCCGGTCGAGGCCCTGGACTTCTTCGTGCAGACCCCGAAGCGCAAGCGTCCCGCGCAAGAGATCGAGTTCCTCCCCATCCTCGCGGACTTCGGCGATGCGCAGCAGGAATTCCACATCGGGCTCGGATCGGTCGCGACGCCCGGCATGGTCGCCGGGCTGTTCGCGGCCCACCGCCGCTACGCGAGCCTGCCGATGCCGGTGCTGGTCGAACCGGCGATCCGTCTCGCGCGCGAGGGGGTCCGGATCAATGCCCTGCAGGCCTATGCGTTCCGGATCGTCGGCGCGATCTACTCGCACACGGAGGACTCGCGGCAGCTGTACGCGAGCCCGACGCTCCCCGGCTCCCTGGTCGTGGAGGGCGATCTTCTGCGCCAGACGCAGCTCGCCGGCAGCCTGGAGCGGCTGGCACGCGAAGGGGAACGATGGTTCTACCACGACGAGTTCGCCCAGCTCGTCGCGGAGCTGTGCCGGCGCGAAGGCGGCCTGCTGATTCCGGATGACCTGCGCCTGTACCGGGCCGAGCCCCGGGAGCCGGTGACGCTCGACTACCGAGGCAACCGGATCTGGATCAACCCCCCACCTTCCTCGGGCGGCCTGCTGCTCGGTTTTGCACTCAAGCTGCTGGAGAGCCTCGATCCGGTGCGGGAGGGTTTCGGGTCCACCGCCCATCTCGAGCGTCTGGCCCGGGTGATGGGGCTGACGGACCGCGCGCGCCTGGAAACGCAGTCGGGCGGAGACGGGCCGGTGGATGCGCGCAGGCTGCTCGACCCCGGCCTTCTCGCGCGCTACCTGAACGAGGTGGCGGGGCGCAGCCCGGCGCTGCGCGGCACCACCCACCTGAACGTGATGGACGCCGCCGGCAATGTCGCGAGCCTCACCGCGAGCAACGGCGAGGGCTGCGGAGTGCTGATTCCCGACACCGGCATCATGCTGAACAACATGCTCGGTGAGCAGGACCTGAACCCCCGCGGATTCTTCCGCTGGCGGGAGGACCAGCGCCTGACTTCGATGATGGCGCCGACTCTGCTGTCGCGTGCCGACGGCAGCGAGTTCGCGCTGGGTTCGGGCGGATCGAACCGGATCCGCACCGCGATTCTGCAGGTGCTGGTGAATCTCCTCGACTTCGGGATGCCCCTGGAACGTGCAGTCGCGGCCTCACGCATCCACCTGGAAGGGGGCCTGCTCAGCGTGGAGGCCGGGTTCGACGCCGCGATCGATCTCGGCCCGTTGCTCGCGCAGTACCCGAAACACCGGGTATGGCGCGAGCGCAGCCTGTTCTTCGGCGGGGTTCACGCGGTGGGTCTCGATCGCGAAGGCTTCTCCGGGGCGGGGGACGCCCGGCGTGGCGGCGTGGTTCGTTTCGCTGGCGCAACAGGCCCGACCTGATCCGTCCGCACGGATCCCGCTGCATCCCGTGCAGCCTCGACGGACTGTGACGGCCCGCGCGACCCTGCCGACGAAAGCGCAAGCGTCGTGTGGAGTGCGGCCGCTTGCCGCCGCTTTGCTCCGCTGGAGGCACGCCTCCTGCAGCGAAAGCAAGCTACCGCACTCCATGGCGCCAACCCAATGCGTGACTTTCACGCGAACGCGATGACCCGTGTCGGCGGCAATGCTAATATGTGAAGTGTTACGAAAACATCCTACAGCAAAGCAGGTCTTGTCGATCCAGGAGTCCACATGCCTGTCCCTGCCGATTATCCGATCCTTGCCAATGCCTCGGCCGCGCGCCCCAATGGTCCCGGCTTGGGCCGTAGCGTGCCGGCGCAACGGATCACCCGTGGGCATCGGGCGTTCTTCGCGGGCCTCGCCCCGGCGATCGGGATCTTTTTCGCGCTCCTGCTGCTGGGGGTGGCCAAGCCGGCACTGGCACACTACCCGTGGATCACGGCGAGCAAGGATACGGAGGAGGGCACCGCGTTCCGGCTGGGTTCCGGGCACGTCTTTCCCGACGATGGCCCGCTCGCCGTGGATCGTCTCGAGGGGATCCGGGTGGTCGGTGCAGACGGCTCGGTGACAGGCCTACTGCTGGAAGATCGGGACTTCCACGCGCTTCCCGATGCGGCCGACGGCGCCAGCCTGATCGTTGCCGAAGAGACCCCACGTTTCTGGAGCCGCACCTTCGAGGGTGGGCGCCCCGCATCGCGGATGCAGTACCCGGATGCGTTCAGCTGCACCCAGACGGTGAACGTGATGAAGGCGGTTGCCGGCCACGGACCGGGCGAAGCATGGCGGCACCGGCAGGGTCACGCGCTGGAGTTGATGCCGATGAACGACCCGGCGATTCTGAGGGCCGGAGACCCCCTGACCATCCAGGTGCTGTGGCGCGGCGAGCCCTGGGCGGGGCAGTTGAAGGCCACCTATGCGGGCCATGCGCGAGACGGTGACGCTTCCTACGCGCTCGCGCTGGATACTGATGAACAGGGTCGAGCGCGTTTCGTTCCCGCGGTGGCGGCCGACTGGATGGTGGTCGTGCACGCGAGCGAGGAATTTCCCGATCCCGAGGTTTGCGACCGGCGCTCACACACCGCGACCCTGACCTTCCGGGTCCGCTGAGTCGCGATACCGATGCTGGCCGCGGCAAAGATGTTTTACCTCCGATCGCGTTCGGGCGTCGCTGGCAGCAGGGCCGGCCTCGGCCTCGCGCTGATCCTGGGCCTGGCCAGTCCCGCGGCGGTGCAGGCGCACGCGCTGCTGCACGAAGTGCTCGACGTCGATTCGATGGTCCTGATCGAGTTCTTTTTCCCGGACGGTGACCGACCCTATTTCGAGGGTTACCGGGTGATGGGCCCGGACCAGCAGCGTCCATTCCAGACCGGCCGGATCAATGCCGCCGGGCAGGTGAGCTTCCGGCCCGATCGGCCAGGCGCGTGGAGGGTGGTCGTCGCGACGGAGGATGGCCACGGCGCCGAGGTCCGGATCACGGTAGGCCCGGATGGACTGTCGGTCGCAGAGCCCGGTGGTCGGGGTTTGTCCCAGGCCTCGCGGATCACCGCGGCCGTCGGCTATCTCCTCGGGGTGTTTGGTATCATCGCGCTCTGGCGCATGCGCCGCGCCCGCAGAACACCCGCCTGAAATGCACATCCCCGACGGACTGATCTCGCCCCAGACCTACCTCCCAGCGCTGGTGCTGGCCGCGCCTCTGTGGTGGTGGGCGGGCCGTGAGTTCGGTCGCCAGGTCGGCGACGAGGCCCTGCCGCGCCTCGCGGTGTTTACTGCGCTGGCCTTTCTGCTGTCCAGCCTGATGCTGCCGCTGCCGGGAGGCACTTCCGGCCACGCCCTCGGGGTTGGCCTGCTCGCCCTGATCTTCGGCCCCTGGGTCGCGTTTCTCGGCTACACACTGGTGCTGGTGCTGCAGGCACTGGTGATGGGAGCCGGGGGCATCACCGCGCTTCCGGTCAACGCGCTCGCGATGGGGTTCGTCGGTGCCTGGACCGCCTACCTTCTGTTCCGG
>SKQM01000177.1 GCA_007119005.1 Thioalkalivibrio sp. | reverse complement strand
GCGCGACCAGGGTGGAGCTTCCCATCCCTGCGGCGCAGATCTTCAGGAAGCCTCTACGTGTGACTTGCATCGACTGCCTCCCATGGTTCTGCCGCCGCGGGCGCGACGGCTACACGGGGAGCGCGAGTGCCATCCTGAAGGGTCAGAATCGATGCTGCGAGCGGCCCGCGTGGAACGGCACTTCTGATCTCCCAGCGACCCCACACTAGCGCAAAAAATCGTAAAGGATTGTGATCAGGATCATTGTATCGGCGTTTTCTAATACGGTGGCGTCTTCGGGCGTACCCCGGTGCTCGCGGCGTGATCGAGATGAACAATCGGCACAGGGGTTTGCCAGAACAAGGCATGGCCCCGCAGGTCCGCTGGCGGGTCAGCGGTCCCTCCGCCGCGTCTGCCGGTGGAGCAGCCAGCCGGCGATGATCACGCCGGTCGCGACCACCACGACGATGAGGGTGGCCAGCGCATTGACCTGCGGACTGACGCCGAGACGGACGCTGGAGTAGACGACCATGGGCAGGGTAGTCGCGCCGGGGCCGGAGACGAAGCTCGCGATCACGAGGTCGTCCATCGACAGCGTGAAGCCGAGCAGCCATCCCGCGATCAGGGCCGGCGAGATGATCGGCAGGATGATCACGAAAAAGACTTTCCACGGCCGCGCGCCGAGATCCATCGCGGCCTCCTCGAGGCTGACGTCGAGTTGCGACAGGCGCGACTGCACGATCACCGCGACGAAGGCGCTGGTGAAGGTCACGTGCGCGATCGTGATCGTGGTCATGCCACGTCCCGGCGGCCAGCCAATGGCCTGTTCCAGCGTGACGAACATCAGCAGGCCGGACAGGCCGAGGATGACCTCGGGCATCACCAGCGGTGCGGCGACCATCCCGGCGAACAGCATCCGGGTGCGGAAGTGGGTGAAGCGCACCAGCGTCAGTGCCGCGAGCGTGCCGAGGATCACCGCCAGGGTGGCGGTCATCGCGGCGATGCGCACCGACAGCCACAGAGCCGAGAGGATCTGTTCGTTGCGGAACAGCTCCGCGTACCAGCGGGTGGAAAACCCGCCCCAGACCGTGACCAGACGGGAGTCGTTGAAGGAGTACACGATCAGCGTGATGATCGGCAGGTACAGAAAGGAGTAGCCGAAGGCCAGCGCAGTGAACAGCCAGAAGGGGCGGCGTCCGGTCATCGCCGGTCTCCGGTGGTCTCGCGTTCACCGATACGCTGGAACAGCAGCAGCGGGATCAGGATCACGGCCAGCATCGCGATCGCCACGGCCGCCGCCACCGGCCAGTCGCGGTTGGAGAAGAACTCGGTCCACAGGACCTTGCCGATCATCAGCGAATCGGGCCCGCCCAGAAGATCCGGGATCACGAACTCGCCCACGGCCGGGATGAACACCAGCAGCGAGCCGGCGATCACCCCGGGCATGGACAGCGGCAGGGTGACGGTGAGGAAGGCCTTCCAGGGCGGGCAGCCGAGATCGGCCGCGGCCTCCAGCAGCGTCAGGTCCATGCGCACCAGCGTCGCGTACAGCGGCAGGATCATGAACGGCAGGTAGGAATAGACGATGCCAAGGTAGACCGCGAAGTTCGAATGCAGCAGCACCAGGGGCTGGTCGATCAGGCCGATCGACAGCAGCAGATGGTTGATCAGCCCGTTGCCCTGCAACAGCCCGATCCAGGCGTACACGCGGATCAGGAAGCTGGTCCAGAACGGGAGAATCACCAGCATCAGCAGCACGATGCGCCAGCCCGCCGGCGCGCGGGCGATGCCGTAGGCCATCGGGTAGCCGATCAGCAGACAGAGGATCGTCGACACCGCGGCGACCTTCAGGGAGTTCAGGTACGCGCCGAGGTAGAGGGGATCCTGCCAGAGGTAGGCGTAGTTGCCGAGGTGAACCTGCAGGGCCAGGGTTCGCTCCTCGGCCCATTGCAGCATCGGCGTGTACGGCGGGCTGGCGAGCGCGATCTCGGCGAAGCTGATCTTCAGCACGATCAGGATCGGCAGCAGCAGGAACAGCAGCAGCCACGCGTAGGGCAGGGCGATCACCGCCGCGCGACCAAGCCGGCCCTGGGTCAGGCTCTTCACGCCGCGGTCGAAACGACGTCTGAGGCTGGAGGCCCCGGCGGTCTCCGGGGGTGCGGGACCGGCGTTCATGCGGTGAGAACCACGCCCGCATCGTTGTCCCAGCCGAGATAGACGCTGTCATCCCAGGTCAGTGGTCCCGCGGTGCGACGGGCCCGGTTGGTGACCTGCACCTGCACGGTCCGGTTCTGCCGGGTCCCGACGTGGTAGATGGAGACGTCGCCGAGGTAGCCGATTTCGCGCACCGTGCCCTGAACCCAGTTGCGGTCATCCCGCGGCGGCGTGTCCAGCACGCGGAGCTTTTCCGGGCGCAGGGCCACGGTGACGGGTGTTCCGACCGCAAGCGGGTTTGCGTGGTACATCACGATCTCGCCGGGCGCGTCGTCGCTCTGGATCACGAGCAGCTCCTCTTCGCAGGAGACCACCCGCCCCTCGAACAGATTGACCGCACCGATGAACCCGGCGATGAAGCGGCTGGCCGGGTACTCGTAAATTTCGGAGGGGGTGCCCACCTGCAGGATGCGGCCGACATCCATCACCGCCAGGCGCGACGACATGGTCATCGCCTCCTCCTGGTCGTGGGTGACCATGATGAAGGTCGTCCCCACGCGTTCCTGGATATTCACCAGCTCGAACTGTGTTCGCTCACGAAGCTTGCGGTCGAGCGCTCCCAGGGGTTCATCGAGCAGCAGCAGTTTCGGCTGCTTGGCCAGCGAGCGGGCCAGTGCCACGCGCTGCCGCTGGCCGCCGGAGAGCTGGTCGGGCCGGCGGCGCGCGTACTCGGTCATGTGCACGAGTTCCAGCATTTCCGCGACCCGCGATCGGATCTCCCGCCCCGACAGGCGCTCCTGTTTCAGGCCGAAGGCGACGTTCTGCTCCACGGTCATGTGCGGGAACAGCGCGTAGGACTGGAACATCATGTTGACCGGACGCTCGTAAGGCGGCATCCGGGTGATGTCCTGTCCCTCGATCAGGATGCGGCCCTGGGTACAGCGCTCGAGCCCTGCCAGCATGCGCAGCAAGGTGCTCTTGCCGCACCCCGAGGCACCGAGCAGCGAGAAGAACTCTCCCTTGTAGATGCGCAGCGAGACGTCATCGACGGCGTAGGTGTGTGCGTCGAAGACCTTGGTGACGTTCTGGATCTCGAGAAACGGTCGCGCGTCCGGATCCTGCCAGGCCTCGAGAACTGCGGGGTCACGCCGCTGCTGGGGCATCGGCTCTGCTACCGGGCAGGGGTGCGGCGGACCGAAGCCGGACGGAGCCGGGGGACGGCCCCGTCGACGGCGGTCGCACGGGGGTGCTTTCGTGCAACGTGTTCAGCTCGGTGCGTCAGCGCCCGGTCTTGATCTGGGTCCAGGTTCTGACCCGGGTCCGCTGGATGTCGTCCGGCAGCGGGTTGAGGGTGACCAGACGTTCCCGGAGCTCGCCGGTCGGATAGACGCCTGGGTCGTCCCGGATCTCCGGATCCACCCATTGGGTCGCGGCGAGGTTGGCGTTCGCGTAGGCGACCTCGTTGGTGATTTCCGCGATGTTCTCGGGGACCATCAGAAAATCGATGAAGGCGTGGGCATTTTCCGGATGCGGGGCGTCAGCGGGGATCGCCATCAGGTCGAACCAGAGCACCGCTCCCTCGCGCGGGATCACGTACTCGATCTCGACTCCGCGACCCACCTCCTCGGCCCGGTCGCGGGCCTGGATCACGTCGCCCGAATATCCATGTGCGACGCAGATGTCACCGTTGGCAAGATCGTTGATGTACCTCGACGCATGGAAATAGCGAATGTGCGGACGGATCTGCAGGAATGCGTCCGCGGCCGCCTCGATGTCTGCAGGGTCGGTCGAGTTCGGGTCCAGTCCCAGGTACAGCAGGGCCGCCGCAATGGCCTCGCCCTCGTCGTCGAGGACCGCGATCCCGCAGCCCGCAAGCTGGCCCGCGATCTCCGGGTCGAACAGCAGCGACCAGGTGTCGAACTCCGCGTCCTCACCGAGGATAGAGGTGACTTTCTCGACGTTGTAGCCGATGCCCGTGGTGCCCCACATGTACGGCACGGTGTGCCGGTTGCCCGGGTCGACCGAGGCCAGTCGGCGCATCAGGATGGGGTCGAGATGCTCGCGGTTGGGCAGTTGGTCGAAATCCAGCGGTAGGTACAGACCCGCCTGGATGTGGCGTTCCGCAAAGGGATGTGCGGTCGGGAAGATCACGTCGTAGCCGCTGCGGCCGGCGAGCAGTTTGGCCTCGAGAATCTCGTTGGCGTCGTACACGTCGTACACGACCCGGATGCCGGTCTGTTCCTGGAAGCGCTCGATCACGGAATCCGCGATGTAGTCGGACCAGTTGTAGACGTGCACGACCGGCTGGTCACCGGGCGAGCAGGCAGCGAGCCCCAGCACCGCGGCACCCACCATCAGCCCCCGAAATCCTGTCCTCATGATCGTTCCCCCTTCATCGGTTTGCGTGATGTTCGGGTCCACCGGGAGGGCTGTCAACCTTGCAGTGCCGTCGGTTGCCGGTGGGTTCGCGGGTGCCGGTCCGGTGGCGGGTGGACTGCTAGAATCCAGTGACGACAAGGAGGCACTGCGATGACAAAGAATGTAATCCCGAAAGACCTGCTGCCGGTCGGCTATGTTGGTCTTGGAATCATGGGGTCGCCCATGGTCCGGAATCTGCTGCATGGCGGCGCTCCGGTGCATGTCTGGGCGCGGCGGTTGGAGCAGGCGCAGAAACTGGTGGGTGACGGCGCAATCGCCGAAGAAAGCCTCGCCAGCCTCGTGGCGAAGGTTCGGGTGCTGTTCCTGAATGTCTCCGACACGCCCGACGTCGAGAGCCTGATGCTGGACGACGGCGGGATTCTGAGCCATGCGACGCCGGGGCTGATCGTGGTCGATCACAGCACCATCGACCCGATGCGCACCCGAGTGATCGCGGAACGCGCCCGCGAGGTTGGCGTGGGCTTCATCGATGCCCCGGTGTCCGGGGGCGAGCGCGGCGCGATCGAGGGCACCCTGACGCTGATGCTGGGCGGCGCGGAGAAGGACGTGGAACGGGTGCGGCCGCTGTTGAGCCTCGTCGGCAAGACGTTGACCCATGTCGGCGAGAGCGGGGCGGGACAGATCGCCAAAGCCTGTAACCAGTTGATCATCGGGCAGACGCTGATCGCGATCGGCGAGGCGTTTGCGCTTTCCAGCGCCGCGGGCGTCGATCCGGCCCGGGTGCGCAAGGCGCTGCTCGGCGGATTTGCCGGGTCACGGGTCCTGGAAGTTCATGGTCAGCGCCTCCTGGACGAGGAATTCACGCCTGGGTTCATGACCCATCTGCACGCAAAGGACATGGGGATCGTCGCGAACACCGCTGCGGCACTTGGGCTGGATTTGAGCGGCGTGGATCGTGTGAAGGCGGCACTGGCGAGGGCCCTGGAAAACGGTCATGCCTACGACGACTCGACGATTCTCGCGCGCTACTGTTGCCCCGACCGTTGAAGGCCTGCGGAGGGCGTCATCAGGGTCAGGCGCCTTCGGCGAGGCGCAGGTCCTCTTCCTCGAGCGGTCTCAGGTAAATGTGCACGGGCACGTTTCCGTGCAGGGCCTGATGCACCGGGCAGTGGTTCATCATGCGGTCGAGCACGTGGCGCTCCTCATCCGGGAGCGTGGCCAGCAGGCGCAGGGTAATGTCGATGCGGGAGATGCGGCAGTGCCGGCCATCCAGCTGCCAGTCGAGCGTGGCCATCAGGGTGGTTGGCAGGTTCCTGCGTTCGAGGAAGCGGCGCGCGAACTCGGTCATGCAGCATCCCAGTGCGATCGCGAGGTGCTGCACCGGGTTGTAGCCCAGCGGTGTGCTCTGGCCGCCTTCGCCGATCGGGTCGTGGCTGCACGGATGCAGGATGCGCACCTGGCCCCGGGTGGTCCGGCACAGGGTCAGGCTGGCGGCGTCGTTGCCGTTGTCGTTCATCTGCAGGGGTCCGGTTCTGGTCGGGCCGAAGCGCTGGAGGCGCTTCGAGAAAGAACCATAAACCTTAAGGAAATTGGGCCGGAAAGCGATATCTCCTTTGGGGAGTCCTCGCGCCCGGTCGCCGAGAGGACTCGCCTCCCAAAGGGAGGCTTAGGGCGCAATTGTGGGAGGCCAGCCCTCTGGGCGATCCAATGCCGGGGTGCACTTGTGGGAGGCCAGCCCTCTGGGCGATCCAATGCCGGGCGAATCCCCCGCCGCCAGTGGTTGTTCCGGCCCCCGGT
>SKQM01000030.1 GCA_007119005.1 Thioalkalivibrio sp. | reverse complement strand
TCTGTTGTGGTGGCCGCGTGCCTGGGCAGTCAGCTTCACGGTGCTCCGGCGGAGCGGCGGGCGCGCGGTCCGAAGATCAGCCAGAGAATGAAGCCGAGCAGCGGCAGCAGGATCAGCACCACGATCCAGACCACCTTGGCACCGGTGGATGCACCGCTCTGAACGGTGCTGACGATGGCCCAGATGACCAGGATGAGCAGGATGAGACCGAGCAGACCTGAAACTTCAATCATCGTTTGAGATCCTCTCTTTGCATGCGGGTTGTGGGGACCAGGAGCGGCCCGGCGCAGCCAGGTCCTTCGACAGGCTCAGGACGAACGGCGAGCGGAGTATTTCGTTCATCCTGGGCAGGGTGCGCTGCGGACGGATTCGATTGGTGCAGCGCCTGCCTATTGTTCGTTCATCCACTGCAAGGCGCGGCGTCGGGCGTCGACCAGTTCGGCTGCGCTCAGGTGGGTCGCGATCTCGTGGCGGAGCTGTTCGCCGGCCTGATTACCGCCTGAGGCCGCCAGGGTGGCCCACTTGTGGGCCTCGACCAGGTCCAGCGGGACCAGTTCGCCCCGAGCGTACAGCATGGCCATCCAGGCCTGCATCTCGGGGACGCCTGCATCGGCACCGATCTGCGTGTAGTGGACGGCACCGGCGGGGTCGGCGGCCAGGTTGCCGACACCTTCCATGTACATCTGGGCGAGGTAGAAGGCTGCCTCGGTGACGCCGTCCTCCAGCGCCTGGACCAGCAGGTCGCGGGCCTGTGTGCCTCGTTCGGGGCGCAGGTTGGTCATCGCATCGGAGACCATCAGCGAGGCCAGCGCGAGCCGTGCGGCACTGTCGTCGCGTTCCTCGATCACCCTGCGGAACCACTCCTCCCCGGCGACCCGGTCCGGTTCCACTCCAATGCCCTGGATGTACATCCAGCCGATGCGCAGCGCGTATTCGTTCTCGCCCGCCTCGTAGGCGCTGGTGTAGTACTCCAGTGCCTTTTCGGCATCCGGCTCGACTCCGAGACCCTGCTCATACAGCCAACCCACGGCTCCCATGGCCTCGACCGAGCCGCTTTCCGCGGCGGCTTCGAGCCAGCGGCGGGCCTCGACCAGGTCGGGCGGTTCGCGCTGCAGGTGTTTCTCGGCCTCGAGGCGCTGTTCCTCCGCCTCGAGTTCCGTTGCGGCTTCCGGACTGAAGGGGACGGGACTCGCCGAAGCGGCGCCCGTGACGAGAAAGACGGAGAGAAACAGGATTGCCCAGTGCATGGATTCGGCTCCGGTGCCGATGGATCCTCTCTATGCTACCGTTTACTGCCGCTCACTGCATGAAGCCCGACACTTTGGAACACAACCCAACCGCCCGGGGCCGGTCGTCCCGTCTGCCCTGGATCCTTGTCCTGCTGCTCTCCGTGCTTCTTGTCGCGGCCGGCTTGCGGATCCACTTCCTGATGCAGGCCGAGCGGGAGATGATGGTCTCCCTGACACCTGCGGAGCAGTCCGTGCTGGACGCGAAACTGGCCCGGCTGCGCGAAGCGGCCGTCGGGACTGCGCCCGTCGCGGCGGAGGCCCCGGAAGCGGCCCGCGCGGAACCGGGTGCCGCGGCCATCCCCGAAGTCTATGAGGAAGATCCCGAGCAGCGGCAACTGCGGTTCACCGAGCGCGAACTGAATGCGGCGATCGCCCGGGATCCGGCGCTGGCCGGCCGGGCCGCGGTACGTCTGTCGCCAGGGCAGTTGTCCTCGAGCTTCCTGGTAGACGTCCCGGAGGACCTGCCGCTGCTCGGTGGGCGGCAGCTGCGGGTCCAGGCCGGGCTCCGGCTGGTGACCGAGGGTGACCGGGTGCAGGCTCGGCTGATCGGTGTCACCGTGGCCGGGGTTCCACTTCCGAACGCCTGGCTCGGCGGGTTGAAGGGCGCGGACCTGCTCGAGGGCAGCGGTCTCGGCGGACTCGGTGCCGGGATCGAGACGGTAGAGGTGGGCGAGGGCTGGGTCGCACTGCGGCTGGCTCCCTGACCCGCGTTTTTTCTACAGTGCCAGCAGTTCCGGCGGTTCGTCGGGCACGACCACCAGGATGTGGCCTTCCGGGACGCTGCGCCACCGGTCGCGCTCCGTCAGCGGCTCGGAGGCGATGACCAGCGCACCCTCGGGGAAGCGGTCGTCGTCGCTGGTGTAGTAGAGGCTGGGGCAGGGATCGTTGATCGCGTGACGGCTTGCCACCAGACGGTCGCCATCCGTGAGGATCACGTTCAGCAGTGCCCGTCCGGGCCCCATCCACGGCTCGATCGTGGTGAATGCCTCCATCATCGCGCCCTCGAGGCTGAGGTCAGGGTCGTCGATCAGGTACTGGCGGACCAGGGCGAACAGATACTCGGAATCCGTCGAGCCCTGGATCTCCGCCTCCACTTCGGGGTCGAGGATGTTCTGGATCTCGCGCCGGATGTCCGGACGGAAACCGTCGATCAGCCCGTTGTGGCTGTACAGCAGGTCGCCGCTGGCGAATGGCTGGGCGTTGACCACGTCACCCCCGTAACCGGGCGACGCGCTGCGCACCGCGGCAAGCCAGAGGTCGGCAAACAGGTTGCGGGCCAACGGTACCAGGTTGGGATCCTGCCAGATGGGGTCGGCACGGCGGTAGACGACTGCGGTGTCGTCGTCGCCGTACCACCCGAACCCGAAGCCGTCCGCGTTCAGCCGCGCGTAACGCAGTTCCTCCGGGGCGCTCGCCTGCCGTGCCAGGCTGTGCGGTGGCACGAAGAGGATTTCCTCCAGCGCCAATTCGGGGCCGATGTAGGCGACGTGACGGCACATGGATGACCTCGCAGGGTGGGTCGCGGCGTGTGGTTCATGGTAGCGTTCCCAACCGAGCGATGCACTCGCGCATCTGCAGCCTGGAGTCCGTGAACACTGCCATGTCGATCACGCGCCGGGCGCATCCCCCGGCGCTTGCGGGAGACCGGTGAAGAACACGGCACCGGCGCCGGACAAGCGCCTGCTCGGGCAGGGTCATTCAACACAAGGACACGCGATGCCACGCAGAAAAAAGCAGAGCGGCTTCGACACCGTTGCCGCCGTCGATCTCGGTTCGAACAGCTTTCACATGATCGTGGCCCGCTGGCACGACGGCGAGGTCATCACCATCGACCGCCTGAAGGAGACCGTGCGTCTGGCCAGCGGGCTGGACGCGAAGAACCGGCTCTCCGCGGAGGCGCAGGAACGGGCGCTGGCCTGTCTCGGGCGTTTCGGGCAACGCCTGCGCAATATGCCGCCAGGCAGCGTGCGGGCGCTTGGCACCAATACCTTGCGCAAGGCACGCGGGGCCCGCCGGTTCCTGGCGGCAGCCGAGGAGGCCCTCGGCCATCCGGTGGAAATCATCGGCGGCCGCGAGGAGGCCCGGCTGATCTTTCTTGGGGTCGCACACACCCTCGCCGACGACGGGGGGCGCCGGCTGGTCATCGACATCGGCGGGGGCAGCACGGAGTTGATCATCGGCGAGCGGTTCGAGCCGCAACTCGCCGAGAGTCTGCAAATGGGCTGCGTGAGTTTCAGCGGCCTGCATTTCCCCGATGGCCGCATCACCGCCCGGCGTTTCCGACAGGCGGAGCTGCACGCGCAGCTGGAGTTGCAGCCGATCGTGGCCGCCTACCGATCGCTCGGCTGGGAGCAGGCGCTGGGTTCATCCGGAACGATGCTGGCCGTGGACCGGATCCTGCACGAGGCGGGGCTGGAGAAGACGCGCGGCATGAGCCTGCCGACGCTGGAGGCGCTGCGTGCCCGGATGATCGAGATGGAACACGTGGATCGTCTCAGCCTGCCGGGGCTCAGTGACGACCGCCGCCCGGTGATCGTCGGCGGGCTCGCAGTGATCATCGGGGCCTTCCGCGCCCTTGGCATCGAGCGCCTGACCACGTCGGACGGCGCGCTGCGCGAGGGAGTCGTGCACGACCTGTTTGGTCGCTTTCATCACGAGGACGTGCGCGGGCGCACCATCCAGCATCTGCGCAAGCGCTTTGCCGTCGACGCCGCCCACGCCGAGCGGGTGGTCGCGGAGGCTCGGCGGCTGTTCGAGCCGGTCGCAGAGACCTGGGGCCTGGACGAGTCGGACGGAGATCTGCTGAACTGGGCGGCGGAGCTGCACGAGATCGGCCTGGCCCTCGCACACAGCCGCTATCACAAGCACGGCGAGTATCTACTCACCCACGCCGATCTGCCGGGTTTCTCGCGCCTCGAGCAGTCGGAGCTCGCGCTGCTGGTCAGGGTGCACCGGCGCCGTCTGCACGAGGAGCTGTTCGAGGGGCTGCCGAAGGCCAGGCGCAAGCGGCTGATGCGGCTGGCGGTGCTGCTCCGGCTGGCGGTGCTGCTGCACCGCTCGCGGACCGATGCACCGGTGCCGCTGGCGGCGGTCTCGGTCGCGTCCAGGGCCATCGACATCGCCTTCGAGCAGGGCTGGCTGGCGGAACACCCGCTGACCGCCGCGGACCTCGGGCACGAGGCCGAGCAGTTGAGGAAGCTGGGCTTCACCCTGCAGGCGTCCTGAGGCAGGGACGGGACCGCTGCAATGGGTTCCCCCGGGTTCCGGCCCCGGACGCCGGGCTGCCGGCTACCTGTTCGCCAGTCTCTCCAGCAGGTCCTGCTGCACCGAATACGGTTCCTCGCCGGGCGTGGGGCTCTGGCGAAGGTAACTGCCGTCCTTCTGCAGGATCCAGGCGGAAGTGTTGTCCCGCATGTAGGAGAACAGGGACTCCTCGGCCGCGCGCTCGCGCAGCTTCGGGTCCTTGACGGGAAAGGCCACCTCGACCCGGCGGAAGAAGTTGCGTGGCATCCAGTCGGCGCTGGACATGTACAGTTCGGGTTGCCCGTCGTTGCCGAAGTAGAACACGCGCGAGTGCTCGAGGAATCGCCCCAGCACGGAGCGGACCTCGATGTTCTCCGAGATGCCGGGCACACCGGGTCGGAGGCAGCAGATTCCGCGGACCAGCAGCTTGACCTGCACGCCGGCGCCGGAGGCACGGTAGAGGGCCTGGATCACGCCTGGCTCGATCAGGGAGTTCATGCGTGCGGCGATCAGCCCGGGTTTGCCGGCCGCCGCATGCGCGGTCTCGCGTTCGATCCGCTCGATGACGGCGGTGTGCAGGGTGAACGGAGCCTGCAGCAGGTTCTTCAGTTTCGAGACCTTGCCGAGGCCGGTCAGCTGCTGGAACACGCGGTGCACGTCCTCGGTGATCACCGGGTCGGCGGTGAGCAGGCCGTAGTCGGTGTAGGCCTTTGCGGTTCCCGCGTGGTAGTTGCCGGTTCCGAGGTGGGCGTAACGCGTGATGTGGTCCTTGTCGCGTCGGACCACCAGGGCCAGCTTGGCGTGTGTCTTGTAGCCGACCACGCCGTAGGTGATGTGCACGCCTGCATCCTGCATGCGGTTGGCGAGTTCGATGTTGGCTTCCTCGTCGAAGCGGGCGCGCAGTTCGATCACCACCGTGACCTCCTTGCCCGCCTGTGCGGCTTCGATCAGGAGCTCGACCAGCTGGGATCCTGTGCCCGTGCGATACAGCGTCTGCTTGATCGCGAGCACCAGGGGGTCGCGCGCGGCCTGCCGGATGAATTCGATCACCGGCATGAAGGACTCGTACGGGTGGTGCAGCAGGATCTCCCGTTCGCGCACGGCATCGAAGATGCTGATCCCGGCGCCGTGGTACTTGGGCAGGCTGGGGACGAACGGGGTGAACTTAAGATCGGGACGGTCGACCAGTTCATGCACCGCCATCAGCCGGTTCAGGTTCACCAGGCCGTGTACCTGATACAGCTCGCCCCCGGTGAGGCTGAACTGCGCGAGCAGGAAGCGGGCGTCGTCCTCCGGGCAGTTGTCCGCGATTTCCAGACGCACCGCTTCCCCGTAGTTGCGTTGCGGCAGCTCGCCCTCGAGTGCGTTGAGCAGATCGTCGATCTCTTCCTCGCGCACGAAGAGGTCGGAGTTGCGGGTGAGCCGGAACTGATAACAGCCAGTGACTTTCATGCCCTGGAAGAGCTCGTCGACGTGTGCGTGCAGGATCGACGACAGGAACACGAAATCGTTGTCGCCTTTCGCAACCTCGCGGGGCAGGCGCACGACGCGGGGCAGGGAGCGCGGCGCCTGCACCACGGCGCGGCGTGATTCCCGACCGAAGGCGTCCTTGCCCTTCAGGGTCACGATGAAATTGAGGCTCTTGTTCAGAATGCGCGGAAACGGATGGGCCGGGTCGAGTCCGAGCGGGCTGAGCACCGGCTGCAGCTGCTCCTGGAAGAACTCCTTCAGCCAGCGCTGCTGGGCGTCGTTCCAGTGCGTGCGCCGGATGAACCGGATCTCCTT
>SKQM01000085.1 GCA_007119005.1 Thioalkalivibrio sp. | reverse complement strand
CGGCCAAGGACGTGGAGCTGTGCGTGAAGGCGGTGCTCGAACGCATGAGCCAGGCGCTGGCACACGGCGACCGCGTCGAGATCCGCGGCTTCGGGAGCTTTGCCTTGCATTTCCGGCCCCCGCGCATCGGTCGCAACCCCAAGACTGGCAAGGGCGTGGCGCTTCCGGGCAAGCACGTGCCCCACTTCAAGCCGGGGAAGGAACTGCGCGAGCGCGTCAACCGGGTTTTCGCAGACTCTGATCATTGATCCCATCATGACCGCTGGGCAATGGCTTCTGCTGCTGCTTCCGGTGGCGGCGGCCAGCGGCTGGTACGCTGCACGCTATACCCACGCGCGGCGGCGTCCGCTGCGTGAACCTCCGCTGGACCGTTATCTGGAGGGCGTCCGCTATCTGCTGGACGACCAGACGGACCGTGCGCTGCAGGCCTTCATCGAAGTGGTCGAGATCGACCACGAGACCTTCGAGACCCACCTGATCCTCGGGCGCCTCTTCCGCCGGCGCGGCGAAGTGGATCGCGCGATCCGGATCCACCAGAACCTCGTGGCGCGGCCGGCGCTGACCGATGCACAGCGCGCTCACGCAATGTACGAGATGGGGCGCGATTTTCTGCTTGCCGGCGTGTTCGACCGGGCGGAGGTGGCCTTTCGCGAACTGATGGATTCGCCTTCGGTTGGCATTCGCGCCCTGGAAGGGTTGCGCAACGTCTACGAGACGCAGCGCGACTGGATTCAGGCAATCGAAGTCGGGACACGGCTGCTGGAGCACGGCGGTGCGTCCGCCGCATTGCGGATCGCGCATTACGAGTGCGAACTGGCGCAGGAAAAACTTGCGCAGAACCGGACCGAGCTGGCTCTGGAGCACGTGGACCGGGCGATGGGACTCTGCCCAGGTCTGTCACGGGCGCTGCTGCTGCGGGCGCAGGTGGCCGAGCGCAGCGGTGACATCCCGCTGTCCATCGAGCTCGAGCGCGAGGCGGTGGTGCGCACGCCGGCCCTCGCGACCCTGGTGGTGCCGAAACTCGAACGGCTGCACCTCAATTCGGCGCTGCCACGGGGAGCGGTGAACCTGGAGGACACGCTGCGCTCACTGGCCAACGAACAGAAAATCACGGTCGCGAGCATCGCGCTGATGCGCCTGTACCGGCGTACCAATCGCCTGGACGAGGCACTGACCCAGCTGCATCGCATCCTCGCCCAGCGCCCAGTGCCGACTTCCGGTCTGCTCGAGGCGGTGCGTTGGATGAAGATTCTGCCGGCGGTGCACACGTACAGCAGCGAGTTTGCGGCGTTCGAGAAGGCACTGATGGACCAGTTGCGCAGCCAGCCGCTGTACCAGTGCAGCAACTGCGGCTACCAGGGCCGCGCCCACGTCTGGCAATGCCCGAGCTGCCGGCGCTGGGACACGTTGCGCGGCATCGATCTTGACCTCGATCAACCCCCCAATCAGACCTTTGAGAGTTTTTAGGATTCGACATGCATAGTGGTCCGCAACTGATTGTCGCGTTGGATTATCCGGATCGTCGCAGTGCGGAGGCGATGGCGGAGCGTCTGGACCCCGGCGCCTGCGCCGTGAAGGTGGGTTTCGAGCTCTTCGTCGCGGCTGGCCCGGGCCTCGTGGAGGCGCTGCAGAGACTCGGATTCCGGGTCTTTCTCGACCTCAAGTTCCACGATATTCCGAACACCGTCGCCGGTGCCTGCCGGGCTGCGGCCCGCCTCGGCGTATGGATCGTGAACCTGCACGCCAGCGGCGGGCTGGAGATGATGCAGGCGGCCCGCGAGGCGGTCCGGGAGGTGCGTCCGGAGACGCGGCTGATCGCGGTGACGGTGCTGACTTCCAGCGACGCGGCGACCCTGCGCGGAGTCGGCATCGATTGCAGCCCGCAGGAGCAGGTGCTGCGCCTGGCCGACCTCGCGGTGAATCAGGCGGGGCTGGACGGTCTGGTCTGCTCGGCACTCGAGGCGCCCGCGTTGCGCGCGCAGCTCGGCGACGCCCCGTGGCTGGTGACCCCCGGCATCCGGCCGGGCGGCGGCGGTGGGGACGACCAGAAGCGGGTGATGACCCCGCGCGCCGCGTTTCAGAACGGGGCGAGTCATATCGTCGTCGGTCGACCGATCACCCAGGCGGAGGATCCCGCCGCGGCGGTGGCCGGCATTCTGCAGGAGATTCCCGCTTAGGTCGGGCGCCGGCGAAGGGTTGGCTGGGAGCTGCCCACCGCGTTAGGATACGCACGGCGCCGGGATTGGCGTCGTTCTCTCAACATAGACATGGAGGTTGTCAGATGAAGAAACTGATTCTCGCCGCACTGATCCTTTTCCTGGTTTCCGCCCCGGCGGCCTGGGCGATGGACCCCGTGAACGTGAATACCGCGACTGCCGAGGAGTTGTCTCAACTCAGTAACGTCGGCCCTGCCAAGGCCGCGGCAATCGTGTCCTACCGGGAGGAACATGGCCCGTTCCGCTCGGTGCAGGAGCTGACCAAGGTCACGGGAATTGGCGAACGCACGATCGAGATGAACCTGGAGCGTATCGAGCTCGACTAAGGGCCTGAGCGGGGCGGGGCATCGCCGATGTCCCGCCCCGTGAGCCCCAACGACACTCAGAGGCAACATGACGAAGAAACCGCAGAGCATCCGCATGGCCGTGTTCCCGGTCGCCGGGATGGGCACCCGTTTCCTTCCGGCCACCAAGGCCAATCCGAAGGAGATGCTGCCGATCGTGGACAAGCCGCTGATCCAGTACGCGGCGGAAGAAGCGGTGGCGGCTGGCATCGAGACGCTGGTCTTCGTCACCGGGCGCAACAAGCGCTCCATCCCCGACCACTTCGACAAGGCCTACGAGCTCGAGACGGAGCTCGCGGAGCGGGGCAAGGAGAAGATGCTGGAGCTCGTGCGCAACATCGTCCCGCCGGAGGTCACCTGCGTGTACGTGCGCCAGACCGACGCGCTGGGCCTTGGTCACGCGGTGGGTTGTGCCCGCCCGATCGTGCAGCACGAGCCGTTCGCGGTGATTCTTGCGGACGACCTGATCGTGAACGAAGGCAAGGGCGCGATCGCGCAGATGGTCGAGCGGTTCGAGGAGAATCAGTGCAGTGTGCTCGGCGTCGAGGAAGTTCCGCGCGAGGAGACCGGCAAGTACGGGGTGATCGATCCGAAAGCCACAGGGACACCGGGACTCTGGGACGTGCAGGGGATCGTCGAGAAGCCCAAGCCCGCGGATGCGCCCTCGAATGTCGCCGTGGTCGGACGCTACATCCTGACCCCGCGCATCTTTGAACTGCTGGCCGAGCAACAGGCGGGTGCCGGCGGCGAGATCCAGCTGACCGACGCGATCGCGCGGCTGCTGGAGGAAGAACGCGTCACCGCCTACGAATTCGAAGGTCGCCGGTTCGACTGCGGCAGCAAACTCGGTTACCTGGAAGCCACTGTCGAGCTCGCGCTGCAGCACCCCGAACTCAAGGACGACTTCAAGGCCTACCTCGACAGCCGCGGGCGCTAGGCGGCGCCAGTTCGGCTCGGTCCAGCGCAGCCTGGGTTCGCGTGCCGCGAATGCACTGGCAGAGCCTCGTCGGCATCCTCCGTTCGCTGGTGATCTACTGGCGACCCGGACGTCAGCCCGGTCTGCGGCGCCTCTACCGGCCCTTTCTGCCACCAGAGGCCCTGGTGTTCGACATCGGCGCCCACCTGGGTGACCGGACCCGCGCGTTCTCCAGCCTTGGCGCCAGAGTGGTCGCGCTGGAGCCGCAACCAATTCTGTTCCGGTGGCTGCGCCGCCTGGTCGGATCCCGGGCCGGCGTAACGCTCCGTCATGAGGCGGTCGGCCGGGAACCTGGGGAGGCGACCCTCGCGGTCAGCCGCCGGACGCCGACCGTCTCCACGCTCTCCCAGGACTGGCAGACCGGGCTGCGCGGTCGGAACACCTCGTTCCAGGACGTGAGCTGGGAGGAATCCGTGCGCGTGCCAGTGATCACCCTGGATCAGTTGATTGCCCAGTACGGGGTGCCTGATTTCTGCAAGATCGACGTCGAGGGTTTCGAGGCCGAGGTGCTGGAGGGGCTGAGCCAGCCGGTACCGGCGCTTTCGTTCGAGTTCATCGCGGGTGCGCTGGTAGTCGCGCTGGACTCGGTGCGGCGACTGGAGCGCCTGGGACGCTACGAGTTCAATGCGATCGCGGGCGAACAACGGGATTTCCTGTTCCCGGGATGGCGGAGTGCAGAAGAAATGTCCTCGTGGCTCGACGCTGGCGCGGCCGGTCTCGCTTCCGGCGATGTCTACGCCCGCCGGTTGCCTCGGGCCGTCGGCAACGAACGGGAGGACGGACCCGCTGGGCGGACCCGCTCCGGGCCCGCTTGACAGGCGGATCGTCAGGGAGAAGGCTGCGCCCATGAGTACCCACGGTTTTCTGCGCTGGCAGGACCTGACCTCGCCCGAGGTCCAGGCGCTCGCGGCCCGGGATCCGGTGGTCGTTCTGCCACTGGCAGCGATCGAGCAGCACGGTCCGCATCTCCCGCTCTCCACCGATCTCGACATCGGACTCGGACTGCTCGATGCCGCAGCCGCCAGCCTGGGCGATGATGTTTCCGTGCTGGTGCTGCCACCATTGGCGATCGGGACCAGCATGGAGCACGGGGCCTTTGCCGGGACGCTGAGCCTGGAACCGGAGACTGCGCTGGCGCAGATCCGCGAACTCGGTGCCGCGGTGGCCGCCGCCGGTTTCCGGCGCCTGCTGTTCTGCAACAGCCACGGCGGGAACACTCAGTTGATGGACCTCGCTGGACTGCGTCTGCGCCGGGATCACGGGCTGCTGGTGGTGAAATGCAGCTACTTCCGGTTTGATCTGCCCGAGGATGTCGAGCTTCCGGCCGAGGAGCTGCGTCATGGCTACCACGGCGGGACCCTCGAGACGGCGATGATGCTGCACCTCGCCCCGGAACGCGTGCACCTGGAACACTGCGACGACCGGGTTTCCCTCGGCCAGCGCCTGGAAGAGGGGATGACGCTGCTCGGTCCGGAGGGGGCCGCCTCGTTTTCCTGGTTGAGCCAGGATCTGCATGGCGAGGGCGCGGTGGGCAACGCGCGGCTCGCCGATGCCGGACTCGGATTGCGGCTGGTCCGGCATTATGGGGCGGCGATCGCGGCGGTGATTCGCGACACGGCGGCGTTCCCCCTGGACTTGCTTCGGCCGGGTGCTCCATGACATCTGCGGTCCCCGACACACGGACCGCGTCACCACTGCATCGCGCGGGTGGCCCTGAGGCGCATCGCGGGTGACCGGCCGGAATCGCGCAGAGGACGCCTGGGAGCGGATCCTGCAGCGGCGGGAACGGCTGCGATCCGGCCGAGCTTCGGCAGCCGAGCCGGGTGCGGATGCCCGCTCCGGGGACGAACCCGAAGGACAACTGGAATCCATCTACGGGCCGTTGCTGCGCGACGGCGAGCTGGTCGTGGCGCAACTCGGCCAGACGCTGGACGGTCGGATCGCCACCCGTACGGGTCACTCGCACTACGTGACCGGTCCCGAAGACATCGTCCACCTGCACCGGTTGCGGGCGCTGGTGGACGCAGTCGTGGTGGGAGCGGGGACGGCGATCTCCGACGATCCCCAGCTCACCGTCCGGCAGGTGCCCGGTGAGAACCCGGTCCGTGTGGTGCTGGATCCGTCTGCGCGTGTGCCATTGGACCGACGCATGTTTCGCGATGGCGCAGCGCCGACACTGTGGATCGTCTCGCCGCGGGCGGCTCCCGCAACGGTCCCCGGTGGGGTTCGGTTACTGAGGCTCGAAGAGTCCGTCGAGGGTGGCGGTTTCCGACCCGCAGATGTGCTGCAGACCCTCACGGCACGCGGCCTCACCCGCGTGCTGGTGGAGGGTGGTGGCATCACGGTCTCGCGTTTCCTCGATGCCGGCCTTCTGCACCGTCTGCACTTGACGGTGGCCCCGGTGCTGCTGGGGTCGGGGCGGCCGTCGCTGACGCTGGAACCGGTGGACCGCCTGGATCAGGCGCTTCGGCCGCGTTGCCGCCGTTTCTCTCTCGGTGCCGACGTGCTCTTTGATCTGGACCTCGACGGCTGACCGGATTCGATTCGGATCCGGCCTCGGTTTCGCTGCGCCCGATGAGACCGAAAGCGCCGGGCAACGCGGCCAGCAGAAACAGCAGGCCGAACGCGACCGCGATCGCGACACCCTCCGTGACGGCCAGCCCGCTGGCGGTCCACAGCAGAGCCGCCGCCCCCTCGCGTATGCCCCAGCCGGCGACGCTGATCGGAAGCATCATCACCAGCAGCACCGGGGCGATCAGCGGCAGCAGCGTGGCCAGCGGAATGTCCACACCCAGCGCCCGGG
>SKQM01000184.1 GCA_007119005.1 Thioalkalivibrio sp. | reverse complement strand
TTTTTCGTTCAGCTTTTGTTTATCTTTATTTTGGGTCGAGGTCCTGCCGGCCCAGTTGTGCTCGGCGCAACATCGCGTGCTGGCGGGTCAGCCGACTGCCCCATCGGGGTCCGCGCATCGGGTATGGTGGCGACCGTGGGGAGGAATTCGCCAGAGAGGCCCGGAATGGACCTGCGTCGTTTTGCGCAACACCATCCGCTACGTGCGGCGGTGATCTTTCAGGGGGCGTTGATCCCGCTGGCGCTGTTGCTTGGCGTGCTGTTGGGGATCCCGGTGTCTGCGCGCTTCGACTGGAGCCTCGGCGCAGTCCTGATCGGAGTGCTGGCAACGTTTCCCATGCTGGGTTTGCTGGCGCTGCTGGCGGGCAGCGGCCTGCGGGCGTACCGGGTGCTGGAGTCCCAGGTGCGCAACTTTCTGCGCACCCTGTTCCGGGGGGCACCGGTCGGGTCGGTTGCGCTGCTGGCGTTGCTGGCGGGCTTCGGCGAGGAGATGTTGGTCCGTGGTGTGCTGCAGGGCTGGTTGACCGAGCAGATGCCGGTCGCGTGGGCGATCCTGCTGGCGGCCGTCGTGTTCGGGCTGGCGCACTATCTCTCGGGGTTCTATTTCCTGTTCGCGACCCTGATCGGGATCTACCTCGGCGTGGTCTATCACCTCACCGGGAACCTCCTGGTGGTGAGTCTTGCCCACGCGCTGTACGACTGGGTCGTGATCCGGATCTACCTCCGCAGCCGCTGATCCGGGCGGTTCACTCGCCGCTGTGCAGCAGCAGGCCGCGCTGGCGGGCGAGAGCGAAGACGCGCATGAACAGGGCCGCGCCGAGCACGAGATAGAGGGCATTCAGGGCCAGCGCGGCAAGAAAGTGCCCGATGTGGAAGCCTTCCCCCAGCAGAACCGCCCGCATCCCCTCGAAGACGTGGGCGGAGGGGAGGGCGAGTGCCACCGGCTGCAACCACCCGGGCAGCACGTCGATCGGGTAATAGATGCCAGAGATCGGCGCCAGCGCGAAAATTGCGACCCACGCGAGACTCTGCGCCCCGAGACCGAAGCGCAGCACCAGGCCACTGACCATCAGGCCCAGCGCCCAGCCGGTCACGAGCAGCTGCACAAAGAACACGATCAACGGGAGCCCCATCGTGAAGATCGAGTAGTGGTACAGCGGGATCGCGAGCAGCGCCGCGGGTACGACTCCGATGAGCGTGCGCAGCGTGCTGATCCCGAGCAGGGAAACGATGAGCTCCCACGGTCTCAGCGGACTCACGAACAGATGTCCCAGATTGCGCGAGTAGAGTTCCTCGTAGAACGGCAGGGTCACGCCGAGCTGGGCGCGGAACAGCACGTCCCAGAGCAGCACGGCGGCCAGCAGCAGTCCGGCCGCCTGCGCCACCCACTCACTGTGCCCGGTGAAGAACTGGGTGATGAAGCCCCAGAGGATCATCTGCATGATCGGCCAGTAGGCCAGTTCCAGGATCCGGGGCCAGGAGCCGCGCAGCAGATAGATGTGCCGCAGCAGCATCGCGTAGATGCGATTCAGCGAGGCCATGGGGCGCTCCTCGGGACCCGAGTGTCCGGCAGGGTTCGTGGCTCAGACATGGCGGGCTACGTCGAGAAAAACCTCTTCGAGGTTGCGTCGTCCGTACCGTGTGGCGAGCCCGCCGGGCGTTCCGTCGTCGACGATCCTTCCGGCCCGCATCATCAGCACGCGGTCGCAGAGGCGCTCGACCTCGGGCATGTTGTGCGACGCGAGCAGCAGCGTCGCTCCGGTCCGGGCACGGTAGGCCTCGAGCCACCCCCGGATCCGGTCACCGGTATCGGGATCCAGTGACGCGGTGGGTTCATCGAGCAGCAGCAGCTCCGGTTCGTTGATCAGCGCCTTGGCCAGCGCGACCCGGGTGCGCTGGCCGGCGGACAGCTCCCGGTAGGGCCGGTCGATCAGAATCCCGAGCTCGAGTTCCCCGGCGAGACGGTCGATCCTGCGCGCAAGCTGCCGCACGCCATACAGGCGCCCGTAGACGGTCAGGTTCTCGCGGACCGTGAGCCGCTGTGGCAGGTCGATGTAGGGGGACGCATAGTTCATCCGCTGCAGCACCGCGTAGCGGTGGCGAAGCATGTCGGTCCCGAGCACGCGGATGCTGCCGGACGTCGGGGTCATCAACCCCAGCAGCATCGCCAGCGTGGTGGTCTTCCCGGCGCCATTCGGCCCCAGCAGCGCGGTGGCAGAGCCTCCCGGGATGCTGAAGTTCACGGCGTCGACGGCAGTCGCCGAGCCGAATTTCTTCGTGAGTCCTGCGACCTCTATCGCCATGGGACGAGCAGAGCCTCCGTGCCGTTGGGCGGCGGCGCGGGCTTGGCCCGGCCATCTACGCGCGTTGTGACCTGCAAGCGACCCGGCCGTTCCCGCGGGAACGCGATACTCACGGGGCGGTCTGCGGAATTGCTCGTGCCGGCCGGTCCGCCCACCGGTGGGTGCGCGCTGCCCCGTCGGGGTTATTGCGGCGCAGGCACCGCGGGCAGACTATCATTCCCGGTTCAGGAGGCAAGGCATGATCGCATCATCGGGTTTCAGCCGCTGGCATTGGCGCATTGCCGTGATTTTTCTCGCGTTCTTCTGGGGGGGCACGGCGGCCGCACAGAACGGATCCGTGCCGGGAGGCTCGCTGGCCGAATATTCGGGCAGTCTGGAGCAGGCGCTGAATGGTCAGGGCATCGTCTGGACAGCCGAGCGGGATAGCCTGGTCGCGGCTGCGCTCAACGACTGGCTCACCTGGATGCGGCCCACCCTGATCGACGCCTACGAGCAGTACATGTACATGCGCCACCTGATGTGGCCGGTCTACGCCGAGGCCGGACTGCCGGAGGGACTGCTGTTTGGCATCCTCGCGAAGGAGTCCGGGGGGCGCGTCCATTCGGTGTCGCGGGTGGGGGCCTCGGGCCCGCTGCAGTTCATGGGCCACACGGCGCTCCGGCTCGGGCTACGCATCGACGAGGAGCGCGACGAGCGCTTCGACCCGCTTGCCGCGACGCGTGCGAACGTCGCTTACCTCCGGGAGCGCTTCATCGAGTACGATGGCGATCTCGCACTCGCCCTGGCCGCCTACAACGCGGGCGAAACCCGTGTGCTGCGCCTCGCACGCGGGTTCGAGGATCCGAGCTTCTGGGATCCGGAACTGTTCCGCCAGCTGCCCCGGGAAACCCAGGAGTACGTGCCCTACGTGCTGTCGGCGGCGCTGCTGTTCCAGGAGCCGCAGACGTACGGGGTCGAGTTTCCCGGGGTGGATACATTGCCCTCGACGATCGAGCTGTCGGCACCGAAGACGCTGGCCGAGCTCTCGATCTGTCTCGGTCAGGGTGGCAGCCGCGCCGGCTGGTTCCGCACGCTGCGCAACCTGAACCCCCATCACGAACACGATGCGCGCCTGCCCCCCGGTTACGCGGTTCAGGTCCCTGCAGAGCTCGTGGCGCTGTACGAGGAGGACTGCCTGAACGGGTCCCGATCGGAACTCGCCAGTCGCCTCCATGAGGCCCGCGACGAGCGCCGGGCGCTACTGGCGGTACGAACCTATACGGTGCGCAGCGGCGACACGCTCTCGACCATCGTGTACCGGCAGGGCTGCCCGAGCCTTAGGGCGGTCGCCGATGCGAACGGCATCCAGCCCCCACGTTATCTGATCCGGCCGGGCCAGCAGCTGCAGCTCATTGGATGCCGGTTGCAGTGAGCGCGTCGGTTCGGTTCGCGGTGAGCGAGGAAAATCAAGGCGGGACTCGGCCTCCTGCGTTTCGTGCTCAGGCCTGCAAAGGCAACGCCCTGCGACAGGCTCAGGGCGAACGGAGTTCGTCGACAGGCTCGGGGCGAACGGTGGTGGCTGTCCTTGGCCGGGTGGCGGTCAGGGGACTATAGGCCCATCAGCCGGTTCAGGGCCGCGAACGAGCTGCGCACATCGGTGGCCGACGCCTCGAGCAGTTTCTGCTCGTCGGCGTCGAGTTCGACTTCGAGAATCTCCCGGATACCGCCACGGCCGAGCTTCACCGGCACGCCAACGAACAGGTCGTTCAGCCCGTACTGACCGGTGACCCAGGCGGAGCAGGGCAGGATCCGGTTCTGGTCCAGCGCGATGGCCTCGACCATCTGGGCGGCGGCCGCACCCGGGGCGTACCAGGCGGATGTGCCCATGATCTCGACGAATTCGCCGCCCCCGAACTGGGTGCGCCGGATGATCTCGTCGAGACGGTCCCTGGCGATCAGTTGCGTCACCGGAATCCCCGTCACGGTCGTGTAGCGGGGCAGGGGCACCATGGTGTCGCCGTGACCGCCGAGAATCAGCGCCTGGATATCCTTGGGCGAGATGTTGAGTTCCTGCGCGAGGAATGCACGGTAACGTGCTGTATCCAAGATGCCGGCCATCCCCATCACGCGCTCGGGAGGCAGTCCGCTCGCGCGGTGTGCGACATAGGCCATCGCGTCCAGCGGGTTGGAGACCACGATGATCACCGTGTCAGGGGAGTATCGCGCGAGTTGCTCGGCGACGCCCTTGACGATTCCGGCATTGGTCCCGAGCAGATCGTCCCGGCTCATGCCCGGGCGGCGCGGGACGCCCGCGGTGATCACGCACACATCAGAGCCCGCCGTGGCTTCGTAATCCGTCGTGCCGTGGAGGTAGGTGTCGAACAGGTGGATCGGTGCCGTCTGCCACTCATCGAGCGCCCGACCCTTTGCCGGATCGAGGGTGCGCCCGTCGCGGTTGATCTGCAGGTCGACCGCAACGACTTCCTGCGCGAAGTCGCGCTGCGCGATCGCCAGCGCCGCCGCAGACCCCACATTCCCGCCAGCCCCCACCACCGTGATCTTCATCAGCAACATCCCCTGTGAGCAGATCCCGGAGTCTAACGCCAACACCGGGGTCGGACCAGCCCAACCCGTTGATGTCCGAAAGAAAGGAAGTGAACTAGCGGACGATTGCAGTCCTTGAAGCCCGGTTTTGGTAGGTCAAAACAGGCCTCCAAAGTAGCCAGGGTCCGGTCGCGTCTCCGGCGGCGACAAGCTGCACGCAGATCGGCTTCCGGACCCGGAATATGGGGCCCGCTCGATCGATGCCCACCGTTGGATACGAGTGGAGGCATCCACTTTGCGTGGCCCCGTTTGAAATTACTCCTCTGGGGCTTCGTCGTTGGTGAGGCGCTCCCAGGCGGCTGTGGCTTCGGACCAGGCTCCTTCCGCTGCATCACGTGTCTGGGTCCAGGCGTCTCCGGAGTATTCCTGAGCTGCCTGCCAGGCTGTCCGCGCACGCTCGCGGGCTTCTGCTGCGGCAGCTTTGGCGGCTTCCCAGGCCTCTCCGCCTTCTTCGCGTCCGACGGCCCAGGCCTCTTCGGCTTGCTCCTGTGCCTGTTCGGCGAGTGTCCTGGCTCGGTCCCAGAGCTCCGCTTCCTCGGTGGCATCTTCGGCCTCGGGCAGCGCTGCCTCTTCTTCAGGCATGGCCTCCGGCATTGGGTCGTCGGCCGGAGGAAGCTCGGGTTCGGGCGGCGGAGACGGGGCAATCTGTGGCGCAGGTTCCACGGCCTCGGGGGCCGGCTCCGGCGCCTCGGCATCGTTGCGCTGGCAGCCGGAGAGCACCAGTGCCAGAGCGATTCCAAGCAGCAACATGTAACGCATTTGGTCTTCCTCCCGTAGGCAGGCAGCCGGTTCGGCTGCTGTTTCATGATACGCCCCCGCCGCCGCACATGAAGCGATGGCCGGCGGGGGGTGTTCTGGGCATTTTCGTCTAAACGGGAACGCTGTCCTGCGTTTCCTGCCTGGTATTCAGTGGCAGGCACCCCGGTGAGGGCGCCGGCAGCGCCCGGATCAGCGCTTGTCGCGCTTCGCCTGGTTCCGCGCGGTGCTGGCACGCTTGTGGGCAACCTGGGCCTTGGTCCGCGCCTTGACCTGCTCCGAGGGGCCCGCTGCGCCCTTCTTGGTTACCGCTTTCGTGGGCCCCTTGGCGGTGAGGGCCTTGCGCGGCGACGGCGCCTTGGCCTTCGCAGGCTTGGGTGCGGGAGCAGTGGCCGCCGGCTTCTTCGGAGCCTTGGTGGCCGCGGGCGCGGGTTCGACCGTGATCTTGTCCAACCGGGCCTCGAAACGCTTCAGGACTTCGTCGAACAGACGGGCTTTCTGCTCGGTGCGTTCGTTTGCGGAACCGGTTTTCCCGCGCTTGCTGCCGGTCGATTCCTGCATCGCCAGCGACTGCCTGCGGAAGAGGTCGGTGCTCTTGTCCCGGAGCGTGCGTGCACGCTTGATCTTGCCTCGCAGCTGCGCGGGTGTCAGCCCAGTGATGGAATCTGCCAGCGACGCGGTGAAGAGTTCGTACTCGCTGTCG
>SKQM01000122.1 GCA_007119005.1 Thioalkalivibrio sp. | reverse complement strand
GCCAGCAGCGAGAGGCGCAGAGCCCAGTCCAGCGTCCGGCCGTAGGCCGCCTGATCGGCCCGTGCGTGCTCCCCGGACAGGCGCGGCAGGATCACCGTCGCGATCGCAATGCCGAACAACGCCAGCGGTAGCTCGACGAAACGGTCGCCAAAGTACAGCCAGGAGATCGAACCTGCGATCAGAAAGGAGGCGATCACCGTATCCACGAGCAGGTTGATCTGGACCACGGACGTCCCGAGGATCGCGGGCAACATCAGGCGCACGATCTTGCGCACACCCGCGTGGGCACGCCGGAACCGGGGCCGCGGCAGCAGGCCGGCCCGAACCAGAAACGGAAACTGGAAGGCCAGTTGCAGGACGCCCGCAGCAAAGACCCCCCAGGCAAGCGCGACCACGGGCTCTGCGAACATCGGCGCCACCCACAGGGCCGCGACGATCAGCGCGATGTTCAGGAACACGGGCGTGAAGGCGGGTACGGCGAAGCGACCGATGCTGTTCAGGATTCCGGCCGCCATCGCGGTCAGGGAGATGAACAGCAGGTAGGGAAAGGTGATGCGCAGCATCTGCGCCGCGAGATCCTGACGTCCATCGGCCTGCGCCAGGCCGGGAGCGAAGACCCAGATCAGCCAGGGCGCGGCCAGCACGCCGACCAGGGTCACGAGCGTCAGCGCGGTCAGCAGCGTGCCCGCGGTGTAATCCAGCAGATCGCGCAAAGCGACCTTGCCGTGCTTCTCCCGGTATTCGGCGAAGACGGGCACGAAGGCCTGCGAGAATGCCCCCTCGGCGAACAGGCGCCGGAAGAAATTGGGGATCCTGAACGCGACGAAGAAAGCGTCCGTGTTGGCCCCGGCGCCAAAGCTGACTGCCAGCACCATGTCGCGCAGGTAGCCGAGGACCCTGGAGATCAGGGTCATGCCGCTGACGATGGCGGTGGAGCGGAATATGCGATTCACGAACGGCCTGCGTACCCGGAAACCGCAAAGTGTAGGTTACCCGGCACGAATGGCGAAGCGGGCCCAGCCCCGTCGCCCAGGGGGCTGGCCTCCCACACCCTGGCAGGCTGAGGGTCGGCTATTCGACCTTGATGTAGGCGAAGCCCTCGTTGTTCTGGAGTTCGGCAATCCGGACCACACCCGACGGGACGAAATCGACCGCGTCGTACACCTCGTCCTCGCCCAACTGGATGGCCGCACGGGTGACTTCGCAGAGCTCCAGCCGGACGTTGTGCAGGCTGTTCAGCGACAACAGACGCCCCCGAAGGCTGTCGCGGTCTTCGCGCAGACGGTCGTCTTCCTCGAACGGCGTGCCTGCCAGCGCGTCGTCGGTCACGAAGCGGATCCCGTGGGCGACGAAGACGATGCGGACGTCGTAATCGATGAAATTGTCGTCGTAGTGCATCACCATGTTGTGAATGCTGGTCAGCATCGAAGAAAAGCGTCGCGGATCGGCGAAGTCCGCGTGGTAGACCACGCGCGCTTCGTCGGCCCCCACAGCCTTCGGGGCCACCAGCAGCAGCCCGGCCATCAGCAGCAGGGCGGCCATGCCCAGCGAGCCGAGCGAGAGGGCGGGGAGGGTGCGGCGTGCGGAATGGCTCATAATCGTCTCCTGTCTTCGGGATGAGTCGCGAAAAACCCGGAATCCGCCGCGCGTGGGGCGCAATCCGCCGTCGGGCCTCGCTGGATGCCTATTGGCAAAAGACGCAACACCCGTCGATTTCAATCCCCGCTTCCATGGCCACCCGGTGCAGGAGACTGCGGCCACTTGTGGGAGACGAGCCCTCTCGGCGACCCAACCATCGAGCCCAACCCGGTCGCCCAGGGGGCTGGCCTCCCACATCCCGGCAGTCTCACGCACCAAAGCAGGATGTCCCGGCCGCTTGTGGGAGGCGAGCCCTCTCGGCGACCCTACCATCGAGCCCAACCCGGTCGCCCAGGGGGCTGGCCTCCCACGATTTGGCTTGACGGCCCGGACTGTTCCGTGTAATTTTCCCGCCCTTTCCGACGCTTCACACGGTATTCAAGAGGAACTCGCTTTGGCGAACATCGCATCAGCACGTAAGCGCGCCCGACAGGCCGTCAAGAACCGCGCCCACAATATGGCGCTTCGCTCCCGTTTCCGCACCTCGGTGAAGACGGTGCTGAAGGCGATCCGCGCCGGCGACCAGGAAGGCGCCACTGTGGCCTACCGCAAGGCCGTTCCGGTGATTGATTCGACGGTTGGCAAGGGTCTGATCCACCGCAACAAGGCCGCCCGCCACAAGAGCCGCCTGAACGCCCGCATCCGGGAGATGGGTCAGGCCTGAGGCCGGCCCGCGCGGGCGACCGCGCAACTCCAAAGCGAGAAGCCCGCCGAAACCCCGGCGGGCTTTTTCGTGCATGGAGTGCGGCGGCTTGCCGCCGCTTTCCCCGCAGGGGGCAAGCTCCCACACTCCAAAACATCCTCCGGCGCAGGGCTCAGAGCAGCACCAGGTTGTCGCGGTGGATCAACTCAGGCTCGGCTACGTAGCCCAGCACGGACTCGATGGCCTCGGCCTTCAGGCCGCGGATCCGCCGCACTTCGTCGCTGCCGTAGTTGCAGAGTCCACGCGCAATCGCCCTGCCGTCCGGGTCGATGCAGGTCACGACTTCCCCGCGCCGGAAACCACCGCGCACGTCCACGACACCCACCGGCAGCAGGCTGCGCCCGGACTCGCGCAGAACCCGCGCCGCCCCGGCATCCAACTCCAGCTCCCCGCGCGAGTGCAGCTGGTCCGCAATCCAGCGCTTGCGCGCCGCCATCGGCTCGCGATCCGGCTTCAGCCATGTACCCAGATCCTCACCGGCCACCGCGCGCGCGATCACCTTCGGCTGGCGCCCGTAGGCGATCACGGTGTGAGTGCCCGAGCGGGCAGCCCGTTCCGCCGCAAACAGCTTCGTGGCCATCCCCCCCCGGCCAACGCGCCCGAACCGCGCCGACACGTAGCCGTGCAATGCGGGATCCGAGGCCTTGCCCTCGGAGATCAGCTGCGCATCCGGGTGGGCACGGGGGTCGCGGTCGTACAAGCCCTCCTGGTCGGTGAGGATCAGCAGCAGATCGGCCACGACCAGGTTCGCGACCAACGCGCCGAGCGTGTCGTTGTCGCCCAGCCGGATCTCGTCGTTGGCCACCGTGTCGTTCTCGTTCACCACCGGAATGGTGCCCAGGGCCAGCAGGGCCTGGATGGTGCTGCGCGCGTTCAGATAGCGCGGACGGTCGGCAAGATCGTCGTGCGTCAGCAGAATCTGCGCCGCATGCAGGCCGTGGCTGGCGAACTCGCGTTCGTAGGCCTGGATCAGGCCCATCTGACCCACCGCCGCAGCGGCCTGCAGCAGATGCAGCGCATGCGGACGCTCCTGCATCCCCAGCCGGTGCATGCCTTCGGCCACCGCACCGCTGGAGACCAGCACGACCTCGGTGCCGCGCTGGCGCAGCTCGGCGATCTCCCGGGCCCAGCCGGTCAGCGCCGGGCGATCCAGCCCGGTGCCCTCCGCGGTGATCAACGCGCTGCCGATCTTGATCACGACCCTGCGCGGCCGGGGGAATCCCTTACGCATTGGGTCCGTCCTCGCCCGTTCCGTCGGCGTCAACGGGCAGTGGCGCCTCGCGCTGTTCGATGTCGCGCATCACCGCCTGCATCAGGGCGTCGACGCCGGCGCCGGTCGCCGCAGAGATCGCGAACAGGGGCTGCCCCGCGGGCAGTTTCTCTGAAGCCCGCTCCCGCAACGCCGCCAACGCGTCTTCGTCGAGCAGATCGACCTTGTTCAACACCAGCCAGCGCGGCAGACGTGCGAGCTCCGCGCTGTACTGCTCGAGCTCGGCGACCACGGTGTCGATAGCCTCCAGCGGGTCGAGATCAGGGTCCGGTGGCGCGACGTCGATCAGGTGCAGCAAAAGGCGCGTGCGGGCGAGGTGCTTCAGAAAACGGATACCGAGACCGGCCCCTTCCGACGCTCCCTCGATCAGACCGGGAATGTCCGCCATCACGAAGCTCTGGTTCAGCCCCACCCGCACCACGCCGAGCTGAGGATGCAGCGTGGTGAACGGGTAATCGGCGACCTTCGGCTCGGCCGCGGAGACCTGCCGCAGCAGGGTGGATTTGCCCGCGTTCGGCAGACCCAGCAAACCGACGTCGGCGAGTACTTTCAGTTCCAGCTTCAGCATGCGCAGATCGCCGGGCGTGCCCGGCTTGCTCTGGCGCGGCGCACGGTTGGTCGCGCTCCTGTAACGCGTGTTTCCGAGACCGTGGAAGCCACCCTGCGCGACCAGCAACCGCTGCCCGGAACGGATCACATCCCCGATCAGTTCCCCGGTATCGGCATCGAAGACCTGGGTGCCCACCGGCACCGGTACCTCGAGATCCGCGCCCGACTTGCCGGTTCGATTGCGCCCATGCCCGTTTTCTCCGCGCTTCGCCTCGAAACGGCGCTGGAAACGGAAATCAGCAAGGGTGTTCAAGCCCTCGTCGCCCAGCAGCCAGACGCTACCTCCGTCACCGCCGTCGCCGCCGTCAGGGCCGCCGAAGGGGATGAATTTCTCGCGACGGAAGCTGACACAGCCGTTACCGCCGTCTCCGGCCTTGACCGTGATCGTTGCCTCATCGATGAATTTCATGATCGCTCCCCCGCCCTGCCAGGCGCACCAACCAAAAAAGCCCCGAAGATCGGGGCTTTTCGGAACCGCGCTGCTGCTGCACTTACTGCAGCGGCTGCACGCTCACGTAGCGCCGGTTGCGCGGCCCGCCGGTCCTGAACACGACCTCGCCGTCCGCCTTCGCGAACAGGGTGTGGTCCTTGCCGCAGCCGACGTTCTCGCCCGGGTGGTACTGGGTTCCGCGCTGACGCACCAGGATGCTGCCCGCGAGGACCTTCTGACCACCGAAGCGCTTCACGCCAAGGCGCTTGCTTTCGGAATCGCGGCCGTTGCGTGTGCTGCCGCCTGCTTTCTTGTGTGCCATGGTTCTCTCTCCTTACCCGGCGATGCCCGTGATACGCACGGCCGTGTAGTACTGACGGTGGCCCATCTGCTTGCGATGGTGCTTGCGCCGGCGGAATTTGATGATGCGGACCTTGTCGCCACGCCCGTGGGATTCCACGGTGGCGCTGACCTTGCCGCCCTCGACCAGCGGCGCGCCGATCCGGACGTCTTCACCTTCACCCACCAGCAGGACCTGGTCGAAATCGATGTTCGAACCGACCTCCGCCTCGAGCTTCTCGATACGAAGCAGGTCGCCTTCGGCAACCCGATACTGTTTTCCACCCGTTGCGATGATCGCGTACATGATCCTTCAGACTCCGTTGGCGCAGTGACTCTCGCGAAAGGGACGAGATACTAGCAACGGATGCCCCAACGGTCAACGTGGCAGGGCTGTGATGGTAGCGGGCGAAGGGGCCCATACTGCTCACTCCTCCGCCCACGCCGCGGCCGTTTCTTGACACCCCAGCCGCCCGTTCCTAGCATGCAGGCGCCCACCTCACGGCATCCGGCCCGCAAGCATGTCCATTAGCACGATCCGAACCCTCGCTGCAGATGACATGCAGGCGGTTGACGCATGCATCCGCGAGCGACTGTCGTCGCCAGTCGTGCTGATCAACCAGTTGAGCGAGTACATCATCCGCAGTGGCGGCAAACGGCTGCGCCCGCTGCTGGCCGTGCTGGCTGCCCGGGCCTGCGGCTACCGCGGTGAAAAGCACATCACGCTGGCCGCGGTGGTCGAGTTCATCCACACCGCCACGCTGCTGCACGACGACGTGGTCGACGCGTCCGAACTGCGTCGGGGCCAGGAGACCGCGAATCACCTGTTCGGCAACGAGGCGGCGGTTCTGGTCGGGGACTTTCTCTATTCGCGCGCCTTCGAAATGATGGTCGACATAGGGTCCATGCGCGTGATGGAGATACTCGCCCACGCGACGAACGTGATCGCGGAGGGCGAAGTGATGCAGCTGATGAACTGCCACGACCCGGACGTCGACGAGGCGCGCTACATGGAGGTCATACGCTCCAAGACCGCCAAGCTGTTCGAGGCGGCCTGCCAACTGGGGGCCGTGGTGACTCAACGGCCCGAGGCCGACGAACGGGCCCTGGCACACTACGGCATGCACCTCGGGACCGCCTTCCAGCTCATCGATGATGTCCTCGACTACTCCGCGAGCAGTGACACCACCGGCAAGCGCATGGGCGACGACCTCGCAGAAGGCAAACCCACACTGCCGCTGATCCGCGCGCTGAGCATGGGGGTTCCTGACGACCAGGCCTTGATCCGCGGCGCCATCGAGACGGGCGGCCGCGACCAGGTAGCTGAGGTGTTAGCCGTCATCCAGCGCACCAAGGCGCTGGACTACG
>SKQM01000143.1 GCA_007119005.1 Thioalkalivibrio sp. | reverse complement strand
TTGGGCGGATTGGATGAAGGCGTCAGGTTACCCTAAACCCTCGATGTGGGTGGGGGGTTTGACGGCATTGCGCTTCGGGAGTACCGTTCGCAGCAATCGAAAAAAGGCTTCGACTTCGCGACCGCCTCCGACACTGTCGGGCAACGGCGGCCGCCTCCCACCCCAAGAGCTCTGGAGGAAAGATGGAAGCAATCGTTGCTGCCGCCATGCTGCCGCAGGTCGTGATTCTCGCCTCGGTCGGTTTCGTCGCCTTTTATTCGTCCTGCGCAGTCGGCATCCGTGCAGGCTGGCTTGCCTATCATCCGTCCGTGTGCGGAACCGTCGGTGCCCTCGGTGGCGCTGCGATGGGCATCGCAACGGCGACCCTCTAGCCTCCTCAGCCACATCGATCAAGCGGGCCCCTGATCAAGGGGCCCGTTCTTTAGGGACACGCTGAACGGGTCGATTCTGTTCCTGCGCGCCCCGCGGGCGCCACCCTCCGGCGCCGATGTCTCCTATCATTGACGGATCGGGAACCGCATACGTGGCGTGTCCCGGATACCCTGTGTGTTCGCCCCCGCAACGCAATCCCCGGGAAGGAACCTGGCCGGAGTACTTGCTGTGAACCATGTCATCGTCCGTATCGGCAAGGCCCTGACCGGCGGACAGCCGCTGATCTACGTGCGTTGCCACGAAGAGGACCGCTTGACCCGCCTGCTGGAGCGGTTGTCAGAATCTCACTATGGCGACGCCCGCCCGGTCCACGTCTGGACGGCGACGAGCGGATTTCCGGGGCAGACGAGCGGGCATCCGCATGATCCATTCGAGGCGTTGAGGTCGATCCTCGCGGCGCCTCGGGAAGCCTTCTACCTGCTCAAGGATCTGCCACTGTTGTTCGACGAGCGACCGGAACTGGTGCGGGCACTGCGCGACCTCTACCTGACTCTGAGTGGAAGCCAGACCTTCATCTTCCTGTCCTGTCCGCTCTGGAAGATTCCGGAGTCGCTGTCCCGGGAGGTCTTTACCGTGGAACTCGGTGCCCCCGACCAGCAGGAGATCCTGGCCGACTTGCAGGCAGTCGCGGCGCGGAGTGGCACGGCGCCGCCGGAACCCTGGCTCATTCAGGCGGCCGCATCGATGAAGGGCATGATGCTCTCCGAGATCCGGCACCTGATGCGCCGCCTCTCGACGGAGGGAAAGCTCGGCACAGAGGAGGGGTTGACCGAGATCCGGGCCGAGAAGGCAACGGCCCTGATGCGCGAGGCCTGCCTGAAGTACATTCCGGACACCGTCGACATCGATCGCGTAGGGGGCCTCGAGAACCTGAAGGAGTGGGTGCTGACGCGCCGCAGCTTCTTCTCCGGAGAGCGGGCGGATATGCGCGTGCCGCCGCCCTCCGGGGTGCTCTTCATGGGCGTCAGCGGCTGCGGGAAGAGCATGGCGGCCAAGGTCATCGCCAGCGCCTGGTCGTTGCCGCTGGTCCGGCTGGACATGAACCTCGTGCTGTCTGGCGCCTACGGGGCTCCCGAGTACGCCTTTGACCATGCGCTGCAGATGGCGGAGCAGATCGCACCGATGGTGCTGTGGATCGACGAGATGGAGAACAGCTTTGGCTACGACTCGGAGAGCCATCGTGGCAACAACCCGAACATCTTTTCGAGCTTCCTGACCTGGATGCAGGAGAAGCCGCCGGGGGTCTTCGTCGTCGCCACCGCGAACCGGATCCAGCTGCTTCCGGCCGAGGTGATCCGCAAGGGTCGCTTCGACCAGTTGTTTTTCCTCGATTTGCCGACCGAGGAGGAGCGGACCGGTATCATCCAGATCCACCTGAGCGCCGCTGGCGCCGACCCGGCCGCGTTCAACATGAAGACGCTGGCGGTGCTCACGCGCAGCTGGAGCGGAGCCGAGATCGAACAGGCGGTGAAGTCGGCGGCAGTGCATGCATGGGAGGATGGCCGCGAGATCAATGAGCGCGACCTGTTCTGGAGCACGTCGCGGATCGTGCCCCTGTCGAAGACCATGTCGGAGCAGATCAAGGCACTGCGCACGTGGTCGCAGGATCGTGCTACCCCAGCTTCGCATAAGGGTCTGCCGTGAGCTCTGTGACAGCGGCTGGGCTGTTGCGCCGGCCGCGCACTGGGAAAGCGGCATCGATTTGGGTGAGAATGCGCCTGTGAACATCCGCGTCCTGCATCCGTTTCCCCTGCTGCCCGCAGGAACCCCCATCCGGTGGGCCGGTGTGCTCGCGGGCGCCTGCCTCGCACTCCTGCTCGGCGGCTGTGCGACCAATGGCACCCCGGTGCCGGACGAGCGTTCCGCCTACGCGGCTGTTACCGAAGCCATCGAGCGCGGGGATTGCGTTGGAGCTGATGCGGCATTGGAGACAGCAGAACGCCACCACCCGGGCGGCGCACTGCTTACGAGCGCACGTCTGCAGGCCGCCTACGCCTGCATCCGGATGGAAGATCCTCGGCGGGCCCGCCGGCAGACCGAGGCGCTGGTCTCCGGTGATGCGTCGTTCACCCAGCAGGACTACGCCCATTACCTGCACGCAGTCGCCGGATACGGGATCTGGAAGCAGAATCACCGGGTCGCGACATCCAGGCCGGAACTGCTCGCCGATGTCGAGAAGGCGCGTGAGACCGTCGAGGAATTCGCATTCTTCGTGAGGCGGTTCCCGGACTCGCGCTACCGTGACGAGGCGCTGCCCTACCTGGTCGACCTGCACGAGGGCCTCGCGCGATCCGAACTGGCGATTGCCCGGCTGGATCTCGAGCGCGGTGAATACGAACGCGCCGCGGCGCGTGCCGGGTACGTAGCTGAGCATTTTGCGGAAACGAACAGCGTTTCCGATGCCCGGTCATTGCAGCAACAGGCCCTCGCCCTTGCGGCCCAACCCCCGCAGACGGTTGCTGCGGCAGCTACGGGGCTGATCGCATCGGAACCCGTCCGCATCGATCCCATCCCGACGCCTGCCCCCGTTCGGCGCCCTGCAGAACCGACCCCGCCGCCGCCCAAGGTGGCGCCAACGCCTCGAGTGGTGGCTGCCGCGCCACCAACGCCCGCACCTGCGGCTGCTTCGATCGATCGACGGCCAACGACGGCAGCCGGCGGGCTTGAGTGGATTCGTGCGCAGCCGCGCACGGCTTTCACCATCCAGGTGCTGGGTCTCGCGCAGGAGGCTGGGGTGCGCGACTTCCTCGCGCGGCATCCGCTGGACCGGGAGACGGCATGGATCCGCACCGAGCGCAACGGTGCCGACTGGTTTGTCGCCATCGCGGGCAGTTACCCGAACGCCGAGGCCGCGCGCACCGCCATCGCCTCGCTTCCCGCGGAGGTGCGGCGCAACCAGCCCTGGATCCGCAGTTTCGGCTCGGTGCAGGACGCCATTCGCTGAGAGCATTCCCCGGCGTTTTCGCTGGAAGCCCAAGCCCGGGGTAGGGGCCGGGGTCTGGATGATCCGGCAGTGACAGAGGCTGGAGAAGAGGGGGGTATCGACACCATGGATCCGGCGAGCCCGAACCTCTCCAAGTTGAATGTCATCGAACGCACCGCAGTGCGGTTCCTGCGCAGGCGGAATCCGCTGGATGAGCCGCGTCTGCACCGATGGCCCAGGGAAGAACTGCGGCATATCCGCTGGCTGGAGATGTCCGCGGTAATCCTCGCGGCGGTGTCAGGTATTGCGTCGGGTGCGTTGATCGGCGGGCTCGAGATCTGGCTGAACTTCACCATCACGGACACCGACGAGTCATGGCTGCGCTGGCTCGAGTACTGGGCGATCTTCCTGGGCTTGTCGATCGTGATCAGCGCCGTGGAAATCGTGTTCCTGTATTGGGTGGTGTTGTGGCGGGTCGCGCGCATCACCTCCATCGCCGGGCTGCGCCTGTCCGATCCGGAGGTGGAACAGGTGATCGCGATCGGCCTGTCGCGCTCGGCGCTGGATCTGCCCGATCCACAGGAGCCGATCTACGGCATCGATCCATTCCTGCGGGTTCCCCGCTGGAAGCTCTGGGGGTACGCGGCGCTGTACCGGCTGAAAATCGGCGCGACGAGTTTCATCGTGCGCGTAATGCTGCGCCGCGTGCTGGCACGCGCGGCGGTCCGGGCGCTGATTCCGCTGGTGGCGATTGCCGTCTACGCGGTCTGGAATGCGATCATTATCGGCTGGGTGATGCGGGCGTCACGGATCCGGGCGGCGGGTCCGATCGCCATCGAGGAACTGGCACAGCGGTTGTCCGAAAGGCGGGAGGGACTCGGCGAGTCCAAGCGCCGGTTGCTGCTGGAGGCGGTGGCCGAGGCGATTATCCGCAGCGCGAACGATCATCCCAACTTCGTGATCCTCCTCGGCCGGCTGTTCGAGGAGCTCGGGATTCGGCCAGGCACGCTGGACCTCGATTGGTCCGTTCGTCGCGAAGCCATCCGCGAACTCGATGCCGATGAACAGGCACTGCTGCTCGATGTACTGCAGGTGACCGTGATGCTCGACGGGCGGCCGAGGCGCCGTCAGAAGCAGTTCCTGCACGAGGTGTACGATCTCTGCGGCCAGCGCTTTGATCCCGATCCCCTGCAGGAGTACTACACGGACTTCTTCATGGGGCAGGGGATTGGCGAACTCGGGCGGCGTTGACCGCATGGCCGCGAAAACGACGATCCACGCGGGCCCGGTAGTCGGACGAGCACAGCGTCTACCGACCGTCGGCGCTGGCCGGGAGCTTCCCCCGCCAGCGCCGCGGTATCAAGCCACCGAAGGCAGCCCGGAGAGGGCCATTGCGATCTCGCTCTCGTCGTACTCGAGGTCCATCAGTTTGCCGTCGAGGTAGTCTCTGTAGGCCTGCATGTCGAAATTGCCGTGGCCGCAGAGGTTGAACAGAATGGCACGGCTCACGCCTTCCTCCTTGCAGCGCAATGCCTCGTCGATCGCGGCCCGCACGCCATGGTTGGCCTCGGGGGCCGGGATGATCCCTTCGGCCTTTGCAAACTGCATTCCTGCTTCGAAGCACTGCAGCTGGCTGTACGAACGCGGCTTCACCAGCCCGAGTTCGGTCACGTGCGACACCAGCGGCGCCATGCCGTGGTAGCGCAGGCCTCCGGCGTGAAATCCAGGGGGAACGTAGGTCGAACCGAGGGTGTGCATTTTCACCAGCGGCGTCAAGTGTGCGGTGTCACCGAAGTCGTACGCGTACCTCCCGCGTGTGAGTGTCGGGCAGGCGGAGGGTTCGACCGCAATAAGGTCGATCTTACGGCCACCGCGCAGCTGTTCGCCGAGGAACGGGAAGGTGATCCCCGCGAAGTTGCTGCCGCCGCCGGTGGGGGCGATCACCATGTCGGGATAATCGTTGGCGAGCTCGAACTGCTTCAGGGCTTCCAGGCCGATCACCGTCTGGTGCAGCATCACGTGGTTCAGGACGCTCCCCAGGGCGTACTTGGTGTCGTCCCGTTCCACCGAGCGCTCCACCGCCTCGCTGATCGCGATGCCCAGGCTGCCGGTGCTGTCGGGATGTTCCGCCAGCACGGCTCGGCCCGCGGCGGTGAGTTCCGAGGGGCTGGCGATGCATTTGGCACCAAAGGTCTCCATGAACGAGCGCCGGTATGGCTTCTGCTGGAAGCTCACCTTCACCATGAAGACCTCGATCTCGAGGCCGAAGAACGACCCGGCCAGTGCCAGTGCCGATCCCCACTGGCCGGCGCCGGTCTCGGTGGTGATCCGCTTGATGCCTTCCTGCTTGTTGTAGAAGGCCTGGGGGATCGCGGTGTTGGGCTTGTGCGAACCCGCCGGGCTCACGCCCTCGTACTTGTAGTAGATGCGCGCGGGGGTATCGAGCAGCTTCTCGAGCCGACGTGCCCGGTACAGCGGGGATGGGCGCCACTGCCGGTAGATGTCACGGACGGGCTCGGGGATTTCGATCTCCCGTTCCTGGCTGACCTCCTGCTCGATCACCGCCATCGGGAAGATGGGCGCGAGATCGTCGGGGCCGACCGGCTGGTGGGTTCCCGGATGCAGCACGGGTGGCGGGGGCACGGGAAGGTCCGCCACGATGTTGTACCAGTGCCTGGGAATGTCTCGTTCGTCGAGCACGTACTTCACGGAATCGGTCATGGGTCGGGCGTCTCCTGGGACGGTCTTTTTTTGGGTGAGGCCAGGCGCTTTCGTGTGTGTTCGGTTCCGATCGGGACCGATCCGCGGCCGCCTGCGGGTGCCCCGCGAGCGATAAGGCTGGACTCGGCTTGACGCGGGTCTAGGATACCGATTTTGAGGCGAAAGTGGCGGTGTTCGATGGCCCGCGACGATCGCCGCATACTGGGCTGCCGACCCTGGTCAGGGAGCACATGCCTTATTGGCCCCTTTTTGTCCCTGAAACTGGCGTTGTAAGGCCGTTTTGGAGGTCCAGAAT
>SKQM01000139.1 GCA_007119005.1 Thioalkalivibrio sp. | reverse complement strand
GAGATCGACCAGCGCGCCGAGACCGCGGTGATCGAACTGGTCGACGACTACATGCACCCGCGGCACACCGTCTGGGGCATCAACGCCCGCAACCGTGAGCAGAATTTCGCGCTGAACCTGCTGATGGACCCCGAGGTGGATTTCGTGTCCCTGGTCGGCGCCGCCGGCACCGGCAAGACGCTGCTGACGCTGGCGGCCGGTCTTGCGCAGACGCTCGAGGACAACACCTATCGGGAAATCATCATGACCCGGGTCACGATTCCGGTCGGTGAGGACATCGGGTTCCTGCCGGGTACCGAGGAAGAAAAGATGACTCCCTGGATGGGGGCGCTGATGGACAATCTCGAGGTGCTGACCAAGTCGGACAGCGCGGGCGACTGGGGCCGGGCGGCGACCAACGACGTGATTCGCAGCCGGATCAAGATCCGTTCGCTGAACTTCATGCGCGGGCGGACCTTCCTGAACCGGTACATCATCCTGGACGAGGCCCAGAACCTCACCAGCAAGCAGATGAAGACCCTGATCACCCGGGCGGGCCCCGGATCGAAGGTGGTCGCACTGGGCAACATCGCACAGATCGACACGCCGTACCTGACCGAGACGACTTCCGGACTCACCTACGTGGTCGACCGCTTCCGCAGCTGGACCCACAGCGGCCACATCACGCTCACCCGCGGAGAACGCTCACGCCTCGCCGACTACGCCTCGCAGAACCTCTGACTTCCCAAAACGTGGCGTGATCACCCGGGTTCGGTCAGTCTGCGGACCTGCCGCCGGGCTTGCCGCGCACCAGCGCGTAGGCGGAATGGTTGTGGATCGATTCGAAGTTCTCCGACGAGACCTCGAAGCGCTGGATACGCGTCTCTTCGCACAGGTTGCGTGCGACATCCCGGACCATGTCCTCCACGAACTTGGGATTGTCGTAGGCCCGTTCCGTGACGAGCTTCTCGTCCGGCCGCTTGAGCAGCCCGAACAGCTCGCTGGAGGCCTCCGATTCGACCCGGTCGATCAGGTCACGCACGCACAGGGATGTGTCGGCCAGCCACGCGCGCACGGTCACGTGCGAGCGCTGGTTGTGGGCCCCGTACTCGGAGATCTCCTTGGAGCAGGGGCACAGGCTCGTGACCGGGACCACGATCTCGACCATCAGGCTGAGTTTGCCATTCTCGATCCGGCCGTCCAGCGCAAGGTCGTAATCGAGCAGACTGGCGACCCCGGACACCGGCGCGTGCTTGTTCACGAAAAATGGCATGCGTACCCGGATGAAGGCGTCGCTGGATTCCAGACGCTCGGCGGTATGCCGGAGCAGGTCCCCGAAGCCGGCAATCGAGAGTTCGTGCACCCGTTCGTTCAGAATCGCGACGAAGCGGGACATGTGCGTGCCCTTCTGTTCGGGCGGCAGGCTCACGTACATCTCGAAGGTCGCGACCGTGGGCTGCGCGGTACCGTCGCGATCGCGGAACAGCAGGGGGTGGCGGATGGCGCGGATGCCCACCTCGTCGATGCCGATGCGCCGGTGGTCTCTGGAGCCCTGCACATCGGCCATCAGGGCCGGAAACTGGGGAATGGAGTTCATGCTGCTGCGTCCTTTACGGGCTCGGTGTAGCGCACGCAGGCGCGTTCCGTTTCCCACAGGGTCAGTGCGCTGACGCGCAGACCCGGTTGGTTGATCTCCCGCGCCATCTCCCGAAAAAACCACTGCGCGATGTTTTCCGCGGTCGGGTTGATCCGGGTGAACGGCTCGAGATCGTTCAGGTACTGGTGGTCCAGCCGTCCGGCGATCTCACGCGCGAGGTTCTTCACCACCTTGAAATCCACGGCCATGCCGATTTCGTCCAGCTCGAACGCCTCGACCTCGACCTCGACCTTCCAGTTGTGTCCGTGCAGGTTGGCGCACTGTCCGGGATATCCCCGCAGGGTGTGCGCCGAGGCGAAGTCGGTCAGCACTCGGAGCGTGAAGGTTGCGGGCATGCTTATTCCTGGCTGCCGGTCCGAAAGCTCCGGAACGTTACGTTCCCGCCTTCGCCCGCGCAAGTTACCGGTTCATCCGCGCGGCGAATCGCCTGCTGGATGCCCTGGGCGTCCAGACCGTGGTCGGCGAGGATCCGCTCCCTGGGGCCGTGCTGGGTGAAGCGGTCGGGCAGCCCGAGGGTCAGGCAGGGCAGCGTCAGTCCTTCGGCGGCCAGCCACTCCAGTACGGCGCTGCCGGCACCTCCTGCCACCACGTGATCCTCGACCGTTACGAAGCGTTCATGGCTGCTTGCGAGCTCGCGCAGCAGGCGGCTGTCCAGCGGCTTGATGAAGCGCATGTTCACCACGGTGGCGCCGAGGGCCTCGCCGGCTTCCAGCGCGGCGTCGAGCAGGGCGCCGAAGCTCAGCAACGCGATGCGCCGCCCCTGACGCTCGATCTTCGCCGCGCCGATGGGCAGGGGTTCGAGTGTGTCGTCCGGGAGCACGCCCGGTCCGCTGCCGCGAGGATAACGGACCGCCGCCGGGCCGGGATGGCGAAAGCCGGTGCTCAGCATCTGCCGGCACTCGGCCTCGTTCGCGGGCGCCATCAACAGCAGGTTGGGCACCGGACGCAGCAGGCTGATATCGAAGGTTCCGGCGTGAGTCGGGCCGTCCGGGCCGACGATGCCGGCGCGGTCGATCGCGAACAGCACCGGCAGATTCTGCAGCGCGACGTCGTGGATCACCTGGTCCATCGCGCGTTGCAGGAACGTGGAATAGATCGCGACCACCGGGTGCAGGCCCTCGCAGGCCATGCCGGCGGCCAGCGTGACCGCGTGCTGCTCGGCGATGCCGACGTCGAAATAGCGCTCGGGGAATTCCTCGGAGAACTGGACCAGCCCGGAGCCCTCGCGCATCGCTGGCGTGATGCCCATCAGGCGCGGATCGGCCCGTGCCTGGTCGCAGAGCCAGGTGCCGAAGATGTCGGTGTAGGTCGGTGCCTTGGCCTTCCCGCCCGAGGTGATCCCGTCCTCGGGGCTGAACTTGCCCACCCCGTGATACCGGCAGGGATCGTCCTCGGCCGGCGCGTAGCCGTGGCCCTTCTGGGTCACGATGTGCAGCAGGCGCGGGCCGTCGATGTCGCGCAGGTTGCCGAGCATCGCCACCAGACCATCGACGTCGTGTCCGTCGATCGGCCCGAAATAGCGGAAGCCGAGCTCCTCGAACAGGGTACCGGGGGTGATCATCCCTTTCACGTGTTCCTCGGCGCGCCGGGCGAAGGCCTTGACCGGAGGCATGTACTGCAGCACTCGCTTGGAGCCCTCGCGCACGCTGCAGTAAAGGCGTCCGGACAGCAGCCGCGCGAGGTACTGGCTCATCGCGCCGACATTCGGGGAGATCGACATCTCGTTGTCGTTCAGGATCACCAGCAGGTCGCAGTCGAGCTCGCCCACGTGGTTCAGCGCCTCGAAGGCCATTCCTGCCGTCATCGCGCCGTCCCCGATCACCGCGATGTGGTGACTCCTGCTGCCGGACCGGGCGGCGGCGATCGCCATGCCCGCAGCCGCGCTGATCGACGTGCTGGAGTGCCCGACACCGAAAGTGTCATATTCGCTTTCGTCGCGCTTCGGGAAGCCGGCGATTCCACCGTATTGGCGCAGCGTCCCCATCGCCTCGCGACGGCCGGTGAGGATTTTGTGCGCGTAGGCCTGGTGACCCACGTCCCAGACGATGCGGTCCCGCGGCGTATCGAACGCGTAATGCAGCGCCACGGCGAGTTCCACGGTGCCCAGGTTGGCCGCGAGATGCCCGCCGGTACTGGACACCGTGGCAATCAGGAATTCGCGCAGCTCCAGCGCAATCTCGTTGAGATCCGTGACCGGCCGGGCGCGCAGGTCTTCCGGCGAACGGATCGCGTCCAGCAGGGGCGTCGTGCTCATTGCCGCCACTCCGACACCGCGGGCACGGCGCCTGCGCCGCCCGTACCCGACCGCACCGCCCCGCTCGGGGAGGGTCGGCGGGCGCCGCTGCGGCCGCAGTCAGGGTGATGGTCCATCAGTTGGCCCCGTTCAATGCATTCTGCTTACGATGTACCGGGCGAGGAAGCGAAGCAAATCGGCCTCTGCCCCAAGGGGTTGCAGATGCTCCAGCCCCTGCTCGACGAGTTCGCACGCCCGGCGGCGCGAGGCCTCGAGCCCGAGCAGCGAGGGGAAGGTCGCCTTTTCCAGCAGACGGTCGGCGCCGCAGGCTTTTCCCATCAGTGCCGGATCGCCCTCGACGTCGAGAACGTCGTCGCGTATCTGGAAGGCAAGTCCGATGCAGTCCGCGTAGGCACTTAGGCTTTCCGCGAGCGGGGTGTCGGTGCCGCTCGCCCGCGCCGGCATCAGCACCGACGCTCGAATCAGGGCGCCCGTCTTCAGGCGGTGCATGGTCTCCAGCTCGTCCAGGCTCAGTTCCTTGCCCTGTGCGGCGAGATCCATGGCCTGGCCGCCTGCCATTCCCCGGACGCCCGAAGCGTCGGCAAGCTCCCGGGTCAGGCGCAGCCGTGCGTCGGCGTCCAGCCCGATGGCGTCGTCCACGAGGACTGCGAAGGCCAGAGCCTGCAGCGCATCGCCGGCGAGAATGGCCAGTGCCTCGCCGTAAGCCCGGTGGCAGGTGGGCTTGCCGCGGCGCATGTCGTCGTCGTCCATCGCCGGCAGGTCGTCGTGGATCAGCGAGTACACGTGGATCATCTCCGCCGCGGCGGCAATCCGGTCCAGCGCGGAGTCCGGTGTGCCCAGAGCCTCGCCAGCGGCGTAGACGAGCAGCGGCCGCAGGCGCTTCCCCCCTCCCAGGGTGGAGTAGCGCATCGCGGCAAGCAGGTCCGGGACCGGTGCGGTCGAGGGGTCGAGCAGTTGGTGCAGAAAATCCTCGATCCGCTTCTGGTAGGCTTCGATGTGATGATTCACGAAGAAGGGGTCGTCTCAGAAAGGGGTGTCGTCCGACTCTGGAATATCCGGAACTTTTGTGGAGTCATTCTGGTCAGTAGGGCCGGGAGAGGGTGGCGCGGACGCTTCCATCACGGTATCGATCCGGCGCTGCGCCTCGTCCAGGGCCTCCTGACAGGACCGAACCAGTTCCATGCCGCGCTGGTATTCCCGCAGGGATTCCTCCAGCGGCAGGTCTCCGGATTCCATCCGCGCGACGAGCTGTTCCAGTGCGTCCATCGCGGCCTCGAAGGCGGCCGGTGATTCAGGGGAGGCGGTTGGCATGAGGCGCGGCGGTATGGGGAGAACTGGAAAAGGTACCGAATCCGGCGGCATCTGGAAAGCCCGAGCGTGTCCGAACGCGGCCCGCTCGAGGTTGACAAAGGTTTAGACCGAGTCTAAAGTCGCGAAACGGTTTAGACAGAGTCTAAATTCCGTGACAGCGGCGGGCACGTGCTGGCCGCCGTCTGACGTAGCAAAACCCAGTGACAGAGGAGTGACACGATGGAACTGAAAGGCAGCAAGACCGAGAAGAATCTTCAGGACGCCTTCGCCGGCGAATCCCAGGCCAACCGCCGCTACCTGTACTTCGCATCCAAGGCGGACGTGGAAGGCTACAACGACGTCGCCACCGTGTTCCGTTCCACCGCGGAAGGTGAGACCGGCCACGCCCACGGCCACCTCGAGTACCTGGAGTCCTGCGGTGATCCCGCCACCGGGCTTCCCTTCGGCGACACCGAGGCCAACCTGAAGACCGCGATTGCCGGTGAGACCCACGAGTACACCGACATGTACCCGGGCATGGCCAAGTCGGCCCGCGACGAGGGCTTCGACGAGATCGCCGACTGGTTCGAGACCCTGGCCAAGGCCGAGCGTTCCCACGCCAACCGTTTCCAGAAGGCGCTGGACAACCTGAACGCCTGATCGGCTTCGGGGAATGTAAACGGACGGGGCCGGATGGCCGGCCCCGTCTTTTTCGGTTGTCGGATTCAGGCACAACTGGAGGGATTCATGTCCGCGCCTACGCAGTCCACCCGTGAAGGCAGTCTGGAAGCACCCACCCGCCACCCGCTGGATTGGAAAAACCCCGATTTCTACAACGAAGACTCGCTGTTCGGCGAGATGGAGCGTGTCTTCGATATCTGCCACGGCTGCCGCCGCTGCGTGAGCCTGTGCAACTCTTTCCCGACCCTGTTCGACCTGGTCGACGAGTCGGAGACGATGGAGGTGGACGGGGTCAAGAAGGCCGACTACTGGAAAGTGGTCGACCACTGCTATCTCTGCGATCTCTGCTACCTCACCAAGTGCCCCTACGTTCCGCCGCACGAGTGGAACGTGGATTTCCCGCACCTGATGCTCCGCGCGAAGGCGGTTCGCTTCAAGAAAGAGGGTGCGAAGGCCGCGCACAAGCTGATGTCCAGCACCGACCTGATCGGCTCCCTTGCGGGAATCCCGGTGGTCGCCCAGACCGTGAACGCGGTGAACCGCACCGGCGCGGCGCGCAAGCTGCT
>SKQM01000082.1 GCA_007119005.1 Thioalkalivibrio sp. | reverse complement strand
GACTTCGATCTGGAACTGGCCAAGAGCCAGTCCAACGACAATCCGATGTACTACATCCAGTACGCGCACGCACGCATCGCCAGCGTGCAGCGCACCGCGGCCGAACGCGGTGCCGTCGCCGCCGCCGCCGATGGCCCGGAGATCGCACGGCTGACACTGGATCCGGAGACCGAACTGCTGGCGCAGCTCGACCGCTTCCCGGAGCTGATTGCCGGTGCCGCGCTTGCGCGCGAGCCGCATCAGCTCGCCCAGTACCTGCGCGATCTGGCCGCCGGCTTCCACGCCTACTACAACGCGGTGCCGTTCATGAACGCGGAGGAAGCCGATCTGGTCGCGGCGCGCCTGGCCCTGATCGCGGGCATCCGGCAGGTACTGGCGAACGGACTGGGGCTGCTGGGTGTCAGTGCCCCCGAGACCATGTAGGATTTTGCAATGGCGCAGGCACGCAAGGTTCGCCGCAGACCGGCCTCCACCCGCCGCCGGGGGCCGACGCCCGGCTGGGTGTGGATGTTTGCCGGCGTCGTGGTCGGGCTGGCCGTGGCTGCGGTCCTCTACCTGCAGGGCGCCGACCGCATGGGCCAGGATCCCGGCTGGCTGACCCGCGACGAGAGTCGCCCGGCGGTCACGCCGGCTCCGCAGCCGGCGCAGGCGCCCCCTGCCGCACCCGCCGAGCGCTCGCGCTTCCAGTTCTACGAACTGCTGCCCCGCGACGAGGTCCGGATACCCGAGACCGCGCCAGCGCCACCCCGCACAGCTGAACCCGCGCCGACACCGGCGCCCACCCCGACACCGGCGCCGGAGCAGCGGCCACCGCCGGAAGCCGCGACCCGCGTGATGCTGCAGACCGGGTCCTTCCGCCAGTTCCAGCAGGCCGACGAGATGAAGGCACGGCTCGCGATGATGGGGCTGCAGGCGACGATCCGTGAGGTCCGCGTCGACGGCCAGATCTTCCATCGCGTGTACCTCGGACCTTTCGACAGCGAGGCGGTGGCCGACCGCTGGACCGAGCGGCTGCGGCGCGAGAACTTCGAGGTATTGCGCCTCCCCGCGTTCTGATGGCCGGCAACGAACGGCCCGCCCCGACCCGGGATCTGCAAGAACGGCTCGCGGAGCTGCTGCTGCACGATGAACGGCAGATCCGCGACCTGCTCCAGCGCGTGGCCCGACGGCTGGATCGGGGCCAGCCCGCCGACCGCCTGCTCGACCAGGCGCGCAGGGAGATCGACGACGCCGCCCGGCGCGCCGAAGGCTTCCGCGCCGCTCTACCCAAGACCCGCTATGCCGACGACCTGCCGATTCACGCCGAACGCGAGCGCATCGTCGCGGCAATCCGCGAACACCCGGTGCTGGTGCTCTGCGGTGAGACCGGTTCCGGCAAGACCACTCAGCTGCCGAAGTTCTGCCTCGATGCCGGACGCGGCCGGCGGGGCCTGATCGGGCACACCCAGCCCCGCCGGATCGCCGCGCGCTCGGTGGCCGCGCGCATCGCCGAGGAGCTGGGCTCCGGGCCCGGGGCTGCGGTCGGCCACAAGGTCCGTTTCGTCGACCAGACCGGACCCGACACCCGCATCAAGCTGATGACCGACGGCATTCTGCTTGCGGAACTGCGCCACGACCGGGACCTGCTCGCCTACGACACGCTGGTCATCGACGAGGCCCACGAACGCAGCCTCAACATCGACTTCCTGCTCGGCTACCTGAAACAGTTGCTGCCGCGGCGCCCGGATCTGCGCGTGATCATCACTTCCGCGACGCTGGACCCGGAGCGTCTGGCCGGCTTCTTCGACGGCGCACCGATCATCGAAGTCCCGGGGAGAGCCTGGCCTGTCGAGCTGCGCTACCGCCCGTTGTCCGCAGCCGCTCCCGCCGGATCTGGATCGGAGCACCCGCCTGCCCCGAGCCCGTCGCAGTGCGAATCCCGAGCCCCCAGGCCCGCACCCGCGCAGCCAACCCAGGAACGCGACCTGTTCGACGGCATCGCCGACGCAGTGGCCGAGTGCTGCCGCGCCGGAAGCGGCGACATTCTGGTGTTCCTGCCCGGCGAGCGCGAGATCCGCGACGCGGCGAAGCGCCTGCGCCGCGAGCAGCCGGCGCACACCGAGATCCTGCCGCTGTACGCCCGCCTGTCCGCGGCCGAGCAGAGCCGCGTGTTCCGCCCGCACCCCGGCCGGCGCATCGTGCTCGCGACCAACGTCGCCGAAACCGCGCTGACGGTGCCCGGCATCCGCTTCGTGATCGACAGCGGCCTGGCCCGCGTGTCGCGCTACTCCTGGCGCTCCCGCCTGCAGCGCCTGTCGCTGGAGCCGGTGTCGCGCGCCTCGTGCAGCCAGCGCGCGGGACGCTGCGGGCGTCTCGGTCCCGGAATCTGCATCCGGCTGTTCGACGAACAGGACTTCGAACTGCGCCCGGAACACACGGACCCGGAGATCCTGCGCTCGAACCTGGCCGCGGTGATCCTGCAGATGGCGGCGCTGGGCCTCGGCGATCCGCGGCACTTCCCGTTCGTCGACCCGCCCGACACGCGCCTGATCCGCGACGGCTACCGGCTGCTCGAAGAACTGCACGCGGTCGACGCCGGGGGCCGGATCACCGCCGCCGGGCGCCGGCTCGCGCAGTTCCCGGTGGATCCCCGCTTCGCCGCAATGATCGCGGCTGGCGGCGAGCGCGGGGTACTGGTCGAGGCCGTGACCATCGCCGCGTTCCTCGCGCTGCAGGACCCGCGTGAAAGGCCCGCCGAGCACACGCAGGCGGCCGACGAGGCGCACCGGGAATTCCGCGTCGAGGGCTCGGATTTCCTCGGCATCCTGTGCCTCTGGGACGCCTGGCACCAGACCCGCGAGGATCTGGGCAGCAGCGCGCTGAAACGCTGGTGCCGCGAGCGCTTCCTGTCCTACATGCGCATGCGCGAGTGGCAGGACCTGCGGGCGCAGCTGCTGACGCTGGCCCGCACCGGGGGGCTGCACCGCAACGAGCTCCCGGCCGACGCGGAGAGCCTGCACAAGGCGCTGCTCGCGGGCCTGGTCAGCCACGTCGGAAGAAAGACCGAGCGCGGCGACTACCTCGGCACGCGCAACCGGCGTTTCCAGATCCATCCCGGCTCCGGCCAGGCGAAACGCCGCCCGGAGTGGGTCGTTGGCGCGGAGATCGCCGAGACCACCCGCGTCTATGCGCGCGAAGTGGCGACGATCAAGCCCGACTGGATCCTCGAAGTTGCCCCGCACCTGCTGAAGCACGACATCCACGAGCCGCACTTCCAGGCGCGCAGCGGGCGCGTCGGCGCCTGGGACCGGATCACGCTGTACGGGCTGGTCGTCGCACCGCGCGCGCCGGTGAACTTCGCCCGCCACGACCCGGCTGAGGCGCGCCGCCTGTTCATCCAGCACGGCCTGGTGGAAGGCCAGCAGCGCTCCCGCTCGCTCGGGCTTGCCGCGAATCTCGCCACCGTCGCAGAGATCGCCGAAATGGAGGCCCGGGGCCGCCGGCGCGATCTGCTCGCGGAGGAAGACCGGTTGCGCGCGTTCTACGACCAGCGCCTGCCCGCCGATGTCGTGGACGGACCCGCATTCGAGGCCTGGATCCGCAAGGCGGAAAAGGCCGACCCAAAGATCCTGCAAATCGATCGTGCCGCGCTGCTGCAGGAGCCCGAGGCCAGCCTGCCGCAGGGGGCCTACCCGGACGCGCTGGAGGTCCAGGGCCTGCGCCTGCCGCTGTCCTACCGCTTCGAGCCCGGTCAGCAGGACGACGGCGTGACCGTCTCGATCCCGATCGCGGCTCTGAACGGGCTGCCGGACTGGCTCGGGGACTGGCTGGTGCCCGGCCTGCTGGAAGAGCGCGTGGTCGGCCTGCTGCGCAGCCTGCCAAAGGGCCTGCGCCGGAACTTCGTGCCCGCGCCCGACTTCGCGAAGGCCGCGCTGGAACGGATGCCGACACGTGAGGGACCGCTGCTGCCGGCGCTGACCACGGCGCTCGAGGCGATCACGGGCACGCGCGTACCCGCGGAGGCATGGCGCCCGGCGGGGCTGGAGCGGCATCTGATCATGCGCTTCCGGGTGCTGGACCCGGACGGCGGCGAGACCGCGTCCGGGCGCGACCTGCCGGCGCTGAAGTCGCGCCTCGGCGACAGCGCCGGCGCCCACTTCGACCGCACGCGGCCGGACGACATCACCCGCGAGGGCATCACCTGCTGGGATTTCGGGCCGCTGCCGGAGTTCGTCGAGTTCGAACACCAGGGCGCGCAACTCCGGGCCTACCCGGCGCTGGCCGATGCCGGCGACAGCGTCGAGCTGCGGCTGGAACCGGATGCCGACAGTGCCTGGCGCCTGCAGCGGGGCGGGCTGCGGCGGCTGTTCCTGCTCGGCTGTCACCGCATCGTTCGCGACCTGCGCCGGCAGCTCCCGGATATCCAGCACGCCTGCCTGCACTACGCCCCGCTGGGCAGCTGCGAGTCGCTGAAGGAGCAGATCCTGGCGGCGGCTGCAGAACGGGTCTTTATGGCGGAGACGCCGTGGCCGCGCGATCCGGAGACCTTCGGGGCCCGCCTGGAGACCGGCCGGCCCCAGCTGACGCCCACCGCGATGGAGCTGTCCCGACTCGCCGCCCGGATCCTGGCCGACTGGCACCAGCTGCGCCGGCGCCTCGACGGCGACCTGCCGCTGTCCTGGATCGAGCCGGCGCAAGACATCCGGGATCAGCTGGAACACCTGGTGCCGACCGATTTTCTGCTCGCGACACCCCCCGAGGTGTTGCCGCAGCTGCCGCGTTACCTGCAGGCGATCGACCGCCGCCTGCAGCGCCTCGAACACACCCCGGACAAGGACCGCCGCCTGCGCGTCGACATCGAGCCGATGTGGGACGAGGCGAAGCGCCTGCGCGCGGCCCATCCGGAGGATCCGCGGATACTGCGTTTCCGCTACCGGGTCGAAGAACTGCGCGTCTCGGTATTCGCGCAGGAACTGGGCACCCGGGAAAAAGTCTCGATCCAGCGGCTGTCGCGCGAGCTGGACCAATTGCGCCGCAGCCCCCTCCCCCAATGAGGTAAATTCAACCGACCCAACAAGGAAGACGCACCATGCACGTGATCGTGATCGGGGCCGGCGTGACCGGCACCACCACCGCCTGGTTTCTGCGTGCCGCCGGCCTCTCCGTGACCCTGCTGGATGCCGCCGATCTCCCGGCCCGCGGCGCCAGCGCGGCGAACGGCGGAATGCTGCACGCGAGCCACGCCGAGCCCTGGAACGCCCCTGGCGTCGGCTGGGACCTGCTGCGTTACCTCGGCCGGGTCGACTCCCCGCTGCTGCTGCGTCCGCGCGCGCTGCCCGGCATCATTCCCTGGGGCATGGAATTCCTGTGGAACAGCCGGCGCGAGCGTTTCGAGCGCAACACCCTGTTCAATGCCCGCCTCGCCGAATACTCCCTGCGCGAACTGCGGGCCCTGCAGCAGGAACTGCAGCTCGACTTCGATTTCGCCGAGTCGGGCATCCTGAAAATTTTCCAGGACCCGCAGAGCCTGAAAAAGAACTGGGCCGCCAGCCAGGCAATGGCCGAGGTCGGCGTGCGTTTCGAGGTGTGGGACGGTGCCCGGGTCGCGGCGGAGGAGCCAGCGCTGGAGCCGATCGCGCACCGTCTCTGCGGCGCACTGTTCTTCCCGGACGACGCCATCGGCAATGCGGCCAGGTTCACCCGCGAGCTGGCCGCAACGGCCGAACGTGCCGGGGTGCGCTGGCTGCCAAACACCCTGGTCACCGGCTGGCGGCGCTTCCAGGGGCAAATCAACGGAATCGAGACTTCGCGCGGCCCGATGGCGGCCGACGCCGTCGTCCTCGCCAGCGGCTTCGCCGCGCCGGGCCTGCTGCGCAGCCTCGGCATCCGGCTCCCGGTGGCGCCGGTGAAGGGGTACTCGCTGACTCTGGACCTCGAAGACGCCTGGCGGCCGCGGCTGCCGATCATCGACGACGCGAACAAGGTGGTGCTGACACCGCTGGGCGGCCGCCTCCGCCTGGCCGGAACCGCCGAGTTCACCGGCGCCGACCTGCGCATGAACGCCTCCCGGGCGGAGAACGTGCTTGCGCAGTGCCGCCACACGCTGCCACGACTGCCCGAGCACGTGGACCCTGCCACCATGGAGCCCTGGGCCGGCCTGCGGCCGATGAGCGCGCGGGGCACGCCGATCCTGGGCCCGACCCCGGTGCCCGGGCTGTACCTGAACACCGGCGCCGGACACCTGGGCTGGACCTTCGCCTGCGGCTCCGCCGGGCTGGTGCGCGACAGCATCCTTGGCCGCGAACCCGCGCTACCGCTGGAACCGTTCCTCCTTCATGGTAATCCTGTGGGAGGCCAGCCCGCTGGGTGACGCTCCTGAATGCCCCGGAGCCGCAGGTCGCCGAGAGGGCTCGCCTCCCACAAAAGCCCCGCCGCCGCGCCATGGGAGGCCAGCCCTGTGGGAGGCCAGCCCTGTGGGAGGCCAGCCCTGTGGGAGGCCAGCCCTGTGGGAGGCCAGCCCTGTGGGAGGCCAG
>SKQM01000128.1 GCA_007119005.1 Thioalkalivibrio sp. | reverse complement strand
TCGGCAAGGCCTACCGGCGCTTGCCCAACCTCTTTCCCGTTTTCTGTCCCGAATCTTCATAGGAGTGGTGTGATGTCCGTGATCAAGATGACCGATCTCGACCTGAGCGGTAAGCGCGTGTTGATCCGCCAGGATCTGAACGTTCCCGTCAAGGACGGCAAAGTCACTTCGGACGCCCGCATCCGTGCCAGTCTGCCGACCGTGCAGAAGGCACTCGAAGGCGGGGCCAGCGTGATGCTGATGTCGCATCTCGGCCGGCCGACCGAGGGCGAGTTCTCCGAGAAGGATTCGCTGGCTCCGGTCGCCGCGCACATGAGCGAGCTGCTGGGCCGCGAGGTGCGTCTCGTGCGGGACTATCTCGATGGTCTGGAACTCGAGGGCGGCGAGGTGGTGTTGCTGGAAAACGTGCGCTTCAACAAGGGCGAGAAGAAGGACGCCGAGGAACTGTCGAAAAAGTACGCGGCCCTGTGCGACATCTACGTGATGGACGCATTTGGTACCGCCCACCGTGCCCAGGCCTCCACCCACGGTGCCGGCAAATTCGCGCCCACCGCCTGTGCCGGCCCGCTGCTGGCGGCCGAGCTCGAGGCGTTGGGCAAGGCGCTGGACAATCCGAAGCGCCCGCTGGTCGCGATCGTCGGCGGCTCCAAGGTGTCGACCAAGCTGACCGTGCTGGAATCCCTGTCCACGGTGGTCGACCAGCTGATCGTCGGCGGCGGCATCGCGAACACCTTCATCGCGGCCCAGGGTCACCCGGTCGGCAAGTCGCTGTGCGAGCACGACCTGATCGACGAGGCGAAGCGCCTGATGGCCGCCGCGAAGGACAAGGGCGGCGACATCCCGGTGCCCACCGACGTGACTGTCGGTCAGGAGTTCGCGGAGTCCACCCCGGCGGTGGTCAAGCAGGTCGCCGAGGTCACCGAGGGCGACATGATCTTCGACGTCGGTCCGGACACGGCCGCGTCCTATGCCGAACTGCTGCGCAAGGCGGGTACCATCGTCTGGAACGGTCCGGTCGGCGTGTTTGAATTCGACCAGTTCGCCGCCGGCACCAAGGCGCTTGGCGAGGCGATCGCCGAGAGCGACGCCTTCTCCATTGCCGGGGGCGGCGATACCCTCGCGGCCATCGACAAGTACGGGCTGACGGATCGGATCAGCTACATCTCCACCGGCGGCGGCGCCTTCCTCGAGTTCCTCGAGGGCAAGACCCTGCCTGCGGTGGCGATGCTGGAAGAGCGCGCCCGGGGTTGATCCACCCCGGCCGAACCGGAACTGCTACCTTGATGAGACGCACGAAGATCGTGGCCACGCTGGGGCCTGCGACTGACAGCCAGCGGGCCCTGGAGAAGCTGGTCCGGGCCGGCGTCGACGTCGTTCGCATCAACTTCTCCCACGGGGATCCCGCGAGCCATCGCGAACGGGTGCGCCTGATCCGCGAGATCGCCGGCCGGACGGGACGCTGCGTCGGCGTGCTTGGCGACCTTCAGGGTCCGAAGATCCGCATCGCACGGTTCCGGGACGGTCCGGTGGAGCTCAACGAGGGGGACGCGTTCGCGCTTGATGCCGCGCTCGCGAACGATGCCGGCGACCGTACGCAGGTGGGTCTGACCTATCCCGAACTGCCTCAGGACGTGTCGGCGGGCGACGTTCTTCTGCTGGACGACGGCCGGCTGGTGCTGAAGGTCGAGGACGTCCGGGATCAGCGTATCGAGACCACGGTGGTGGTCGGCGGCACGCTGTCCAACAACAAGGGCATCAACCGCCAGGGCGGTGGCCTGTCCGCGCCGGCGATCACCGAAAAGGACCGGGAGGACATCCGTCTCGCGGCCGAACTGGAGGTCGATTTCCTCGCGGTCTCCTTTCCCCGCTCGGCCGATGACATCCACCTGGCAAGGTCCCTGCTGCACGAGGCCGGCGGTGATGCGGCGATCTGTGCCAAGGTCGAGCGGTCCGAGGCACTGGAGGTGATCGACGAGATCATCTCGGCTTCCGACGTGATCATGATCGCGCGCGGCGATCTCGGTGTGGAGATCGGCGACGCCGAACTCCCGGCGGTGCAAAAGAACCTGATCTCCCGCGCCCGGAAGCTGAACCGGGTGGTGATCACCGCGACCCAGATGATGGAGTCGATGATCCAGAACCCGATTCCGACCCGCGCCGAGGTCTTCGACGTCGCGAACGCGGTGCTGGACGGTACCGACGCGGTGATGCTCTCGGGCGAGACCGCGACCGGACGCTATCCGGACAAGGCCGTCGACAGCATGGGCCGCATCTGTGTGGCGGCGGAACGCCAGCGCGCCGCCCGCGAGTCCACCCATCGCATGGACAGTTACTTCGGTCGCGTCGACGAGGCCATCGCGATGGCCACGATGTACACCGCCAACCATCTGGATGTCGCTGCGATCGCAGCGCTCACCGAATCCGGTTCCACGGCGCTGTGGATGTCCCGCATCAGCTCCGGAATCCCGATCTTCGCACTGACCCGGCAGCCGAAGACCAGCCGGCGCATGACCCTGTACCGGGGCGTATACCCCGTGGTCCTGCCGGCGATCCCCGAGACCCACGCGGAGACCAACCGGGAGGCCATCCGCCTGCTCCTCAAGGAGGGGGTCGTCAAGGATGGCGAACTGGTGATCATCACCAAGGGCGATCTCGACGGTGTGCCCGGGGGCACCAATGCCCTGAAGATTCTGCGTGTCGGCGAGACCGTCACCGTTCCCTGATACCATCCCTGCAACCGCGCAACAATGCATTTCCACCCGAATCCCGTAAGGAGGAACCCATGGCTCTGATTTCCCTTCGCCAGTTGCTGGACCACGCAGCCGAGCACGGCTACGGCATGCCGGCCTACAACGCCAACAACATGGAGCAGGTCCACTCGATCATGGAGGCGGCCGCTGCCGTCGATTCTCCGGTGATCATCCAGGCCTCTGCCGGTGCCCGTAAATACGCCGGTGAGCCCTTCCTGCGTCACATCATCCTCGCGGCGGTCGAGCAGTACCCGGACATCCCGGTGGTGCTGCACCAGGACCACGGCGCCGAGCCCGCGGTCTGCTTCCGTTCCATCCAGTCCGGTTTCACGTCGGTGATGATGGACGGCTCCCTGATGCCCGACATGAAGACCCCCTCCAGCTACGAGTACAACGTCGAGACCACCCGCAAGGTGTCCGAGCTTGCGCACGCGGTTGGCGTGTCCGTCGAGGGTGAACTGGGGTGTCTGGGCTCTCTCGAGACGGGCATGGCCGGCGAAGAAGACGGTTCCGGCGCCGAGGGTGTGCTGGATCACTCCCAGCTGCTGACCGACCCCGACGAGGCCGCCGACTTCGTGAAGAAGACCGGCGTCGACGCGCTGGCGATCGCGATCGGCACGTCGCACGGTGCCTACAAGTTCACCCGTCCCCCGACCGGTGACATCCTGGCGATCAACCGTATCAAGGAGATCCACGCCCGCATCCCCAACACCCACCTGGTGATGCACGGATCCTCCTCGGTGCCGCAGGAGTGGCTGGCGATCATCAACCAGTACGGCGGTGACATGGGCGAGACCTACGGCGTCCCCGTGGAAGAGATCCAGGAAGGCATCAAGCACGGCGTGCGCAAGGTCAACATCGACACCGACCTGCGCATGGCTTCCACCGGCGCGATCCGGAAGTTCCTTGCGGATAACCCGAAGGAATTCGACCCGCGCAAGTTCCTGATCGCCTCGACCAAGGCGATGAAGAGCATCTGCCAGGCCCGCTACGAGGCCTTCGGCTGCGCCGGTATGGCGTCGAAGATCAAGCCCGTGAACCTCGATGCCATGACCGCCCGCTACAAGAGCGGCGAACTGGACCCGAAGGTCAACTGACGGGCCGGACCGGTGCCGGTTCGGGACACGGACGTCCCTGGCCGGGCACCGGAAGATCGGGGGGGCATTCGCCCCCTTTTTTTGTGACAATGGGCCCGCACCAGGCTCGCCGGGTGTGGTCCTAACAACGTGGCCGGTCGCGCTTGTCAACCCGGCAACGCTGGAGGCAACGCCGTTCGCCCTGAGCCCGCCGAAGGGCGTGGGTTTCGAGCGGGCTTCGACAGGCTCAGCCCGAGCGGTCCTTGATCGCCCTGCTGATCACCTTGTGTTCATGGCTGTCGACGCACGCGTTCGAGGCCGATACCGTAGACCGGAGGAGGTTCCAGATGAAGAAGTTCGCCCTGCTGTTCCTGCTGTTCGTTTGGGTCGTCCCCGGGATGGTCCAGGCGCAGTTGTTCTCTCGCGAGGTGGATCCCCAGCAGGTGATCGACGATTCCCGCAAGACCCTCGAAGAGATGGTCAGGCACCCGGATTACGAGGCCCTGGTCGCGGACCTGCAGACGGCCAAGGGCGTGCTGATCTTCCCGCGCGTGGTCCGCGGCGGGTTCTTCGTCGGCGGTTCGGGCGGTCTGGGCGTGTTCATGGCCTGGGACGAGGCACGCGGAGACTACAGTCCAGTGGCCTTCTACTCCCTGGGCTCGGTCAGCCTCGGGATTCAGTTCGGGGGTGAGGTCGCCGAGGTGATCATCGTCGCGCGGACCCAGAATGCGGTGGATTCGATGTTCGCCAACGTCTTTCGGCTTGGTGGCGACGCGTCGGTCGCCGCGGGGCCGGTAGGCGCAGGCCGCAGCGCTACGATCACTGCCGATTTCCTGTCCTATGCCCGGTCGCAGGGGGCCTTCCTGGGCATGAGCCTCGAGGGCTCGCGGCTGCGCATCCGCGACGACTTCAACGAGGCCTTCTACGGGCAGAAGCTGCGGCCGGTGCACATCATCGAGGGACGTCAGGTCGACAATCCCGGCACCCACGCGCTGCGCGAGGATCTCGCCCGCCTGCGTGCGCAGCCCGCGGCTCCGCAGCCCGCGGCTCCGATGCAGGCGCCGCAAACTGAGCGGGAGGGCTGGTTGCAGCAGCAGCCTCAGCCGGTGGAGCCGGGCACCGGCGGGCTGACGATCGAGGAACTCGAGGCCGAAAGCATCTGATCCAGCTCCGCGGCCGGCGTGCCCTCCTTGATCCCGAGGACGGGCAGGCCGCTGCGGCGGATCAGCTCCGCGCGGTTGTCCATCGCCGGATGGGCATCCGTCCGGCGGCGGTTCAGCACCACGGCCAGGACCTTGAGGCCGCGCCTGTCCAGTGCCTCCAGCGCCAGCAGACATCCACTCAGCGTGCCCAGCCGATCCTCCGCGACCAGCAGCACCGGGTCGCCCAGCGCCTCGGCGAGATCGGCGTTCAGACCGTCCTCGCACAGCGGTGAGTAGAACCCGCCCGCACCCTCGGTGATGCGCCAGGCGTCGGCCGGGCGGGCGCTCGCGGCCACCAGGTCCCTCAGGAACAGCGGCCTTCCCTCCAGGCGTGCCGCCAGGTCCGGAGCCAGTGGCTCGGCCAGCCGGTAACGGTTGACCTCGGGCAGCCGTTCCGGGGGCAGTCCGGCGGCTTCGGCTAGCCGTGCGGCATCTTCCGGGAAGCGTTGCCCGTCGCGCAGCGGGCAGCCGGATTCCACCGGCTTGCGCGGGGCGACGGTCAGGCCCAGTGCGCGCCAGTTGCGCGCAATCGAACAGGCGATGAAGGTCTTGCCGACCCCGGTGTCCGTGGCGGTCACGAACAGGCCGCCGGCGCGCGGCGCGTGGGTGCCGGCCGTGTTCACGCGGGATCGGCGGTCAGCCGCCGCAGCGCCTCGCGGTAACGCTCGGCGGTGCGCTCCGCGATGCTCTCGGGGATGGCCGGACCGGGGGCCTTCTTGTCCCAGTCGAGGCCCTCGAGATAATCCCGGACGAACTGCTTGTCGAAGGATTCCGGGCTGATGCCGGGACGGTAGCGTTCTTCGGGCCAGAAACGCGAGGAGTCCGGCGTCAACACCTCGTCGATCAGGTGCAGGCGCCCCTGTTCATCCAGCCCGAACTCGAACTTGGTATCCGCGATCAGGATGCCGCGGCGCCGCGCGTGCTCGCGTGCCATCGCGTAGATGCCCAGTGCGCTGTCCCGAACCTCCGCCGCGACCTTCCCGCCCAGTAGCGCGACCACGCTCGCGAAGTCGATGTTGGCGTCGTGCTCGCCCACGCTGGCCTTGGTGCTCGGTGTGAACAGCGGCTCCGGCAGCCGGTCCGCAAGCGCCAGGCCCTCCGGCAACGTGATCCCGCACAGAGCCCCCGTCGCCTGGTAGTCCTTCCAGCCCGAACCGATCAGGTAGCCCCGCACCACCGCCTCGACCGGCAGCGCACGCAGCTTCCGGACGATCAGGCTGCGGCCCTCCAGCGGCGCCCGGATCACGGGATCGGGCACCACTTCGGCCAGCGGGATGTCGGTCAGCTGGTTGGGAATGCCCAGCAGCTGTTCGACCTTGTGCATCCAGAACACCGTGATCGCGGTCAGGATCCGCCCCTTGTCCGGGATCGGCGTCGGCAGCACCACGTCGAAGGCCGACAGCCGGTCGGTGGTGACCATCAGCAGGTAATCGTCGTCGACCGCGTACAGATCACGCACCTTGCCGCGGTGAATCAGCGGCAAGCCAG
>SKQM01000202.1 GCA_007119005.1 Thioalkalivibrio sp. | reverse complement strand
GCTGAAGAACAGGCCGAACATCCCGGGGACCTGGTTCGCGGTCATCGGCACGCCGGCCTCGCCTGCGGCGTCGAGCATGCCGGCGACCAGTCGCTTCGTCTTCGCCTCCAGAGCCTCGTGGAATCCGGGCCGGCCCAGGATCTCCAGGGTCTTCAGGCCCGCGGTCATCGCGATCGGGTTGCCCGACAGCGTGCCGGCCTGGTAGACGGGTCCGACCGGGGCCAGGTGCTCCATGATCTCGCGCCGGCCGCCGAAGGCGCCCACCGGCATCCCGCCGCCGATGATCTTGCCCAGCGTCGTCATGTCGGGCGCGACGCCGTAGAGCGCCTGGGCGCAGCCCGGGGAGACGCGGAAACCGGTCATCACCTCGTCGAAGATCAGCACCGCGCCGGACTGGTCGCAGACCTCGCGCAGCGTCTCGAGGAAGCCGGGCTGCGGCGGGATGCAGTTCATGTTGCCGGCGATCGGTTCGACGATCACGCAGGCCGTCTCGGCGCCGTGCTCGGCGAACCAGGCGCGCACGCCTTCCGAGTCGTTGTAGTTCAGCGTGGTGGTCAGCTCCGCCAGCGCAGCCGGGACACCTGGTGAGCTGGGCTGCCCCAGCGTCAGTGCACCGGAACCGGCCTTTACCAGCAGTGCGTCGCCGTGGCCGTGGTAGTTGCCTTCGAACTTCACGATGCGGTCGCGGCCGGTGTAGCCGCGCGCGAGCCGGATCGCGCTCATCGTCGCCTCGGTACCGGAACTGGTCATGCGCACCATGTCCATCGACGGCAGCAGTTCGCAGACCTTTTCGGCCATCGCAACCTCGAGGCTCGTCGGGCAGCCGAAGGACAGGCCGCTCAGGCAGGCCTCCCGCACCGCCTCGATCACCTCGGGGTGCGCGTGACCGGCAACCATCGGGCCCCAGGAGCCGATGTAGTCGATGTAGCGCTTGCCGTCGGCGTCGAACATGTAGGCGCCCTCGGCGTGCTCCATGAACACGGGCGTGCCGCCGACACCCTTGAAGGCGCGCACCGGCGAGTTCACGCCACCCGGGATATGCACCTGTGCGGCGGCGAAGAGGCGTTCGGATTCCTTCATGGCATTGTCCTGTCTGGAGGGGTGATGAGTGTCCGGCAAAGGCGGGAGTGTAGTCCGCCTTGGGGATCGAATCATCCGCGAGCGAGCAGGCGCGCTCCGACAGAGGTCCGAGCGAACGTTGTGGGAGGCCAGCCCTCTGGGCGACTTCAGCCCTTGCGGAAATACCGGTTGCCGGTGGCGGGGCCGGCGTTCGGTCGCCGCGAGGGCGCGCCTCCCACAGGGAGCATTTACCCGCCGGCCCCTCGCAGGCTGCGGTAGGGCTACTGTTCGGTGAACAGGGACTGCAGCCGACGCGAGGCGGCCTCGGGGTCCGGGTCTTCGCTGATGCCCTGGATCACCGCGATCATGTCGGCTCCGGCGGCAACGACCGGTGCGGCGTTTTCCGGGGTGATGCCGCCGATCGCGCAGATGGGGATGTCCAGTTCCCGCTGGGCACGGCGCAGCAGGTCGAAATCCGCCCTGCGGGCATTTGGTTTGGTGGGCGAGGGGTATACGGAGCCGAAGGCGACGTAGTCGGCACCGGCATCCGCTGCGGCATGCGCGCGCTGCAGATCGTTGTAGCACGAGGCGCCGATCAGGGCTCCCGGGCCGAGACGCGCGCGGGCGTCCGCGACGCCGGCATCGTCCTCGCCGAGATGCACGCCGTCGGCGCTCACAGCCAGGCAGAGTTCCACGTCGTCGTTGACCAGGAACAGGGCTCCAGCCGTGCGGCAGTGCTCCGCGATCACGCGTGCCTCTGTCAGGCGCCGCTCGGCATCGCCGGACTTGTCCCGGTACTGCACGATCCGGGCACCGCCACGCAGCGCCGCGGCGACCAATTCGGTCCGGCCGGGCGCGGCCTCGGGGGTCACGAAATACAGGCCACGCAGGAGCGGATTCAACGGCGCCGCACCCCCACCCCAACCCTCCCTCGCAAGCGGGGAAGGGGGCTCCGATGCTGCGCGGTGGTGCGTCTCGCCATGATCTTCACTGCGGGCAGAGGCGGTTGGGCACGTGTTGGCCTTTCCCGGGTGCGTAGCCGCTGGCGATCGCATCGGTCATGAAGCCCTGGGCCTCGATCACCGCCGGTTCCAGGTCGCGTCCCCGCGCGAGGAAGGCGGCGATCGCCGCGGCGAGCGTGCAGCCCGAACCGTGGAAGCTGAAGGGCAGCCGCGGCAGTTCGAAGCGCCGCATGTGCCCATCCTCGCGATAGAGTTCGTTGACGATCGGCGGCTGGGGATTCTGACGCGCCTCGGCCTCGGACAGCGCGTGCCCGCCGGTGATCAGCACGTTGCGCGCCCCCAGCGCGCGCAGGGTCTCGCCCCAGCGGGCAGGGTCCTCGTGCCGGCTCAGGCGCGCGGCTTCGGGCGTGTTCGGCGTGATCACCGTGGCCAGCGGCAGCAGCCGCTCGCGGGTGAGATCGACCACGGCCTCGGTGGCCAGCGCTCCGCCGCCGCCAGCGACCATCACCGGGTCGAGTACTACCGGGATGTGCGGGTGTCTTGCGAGGATGTCGGCGACAGCCGTCACGTTCTCGGCCGAGCCCAGCATCCCGATCTTGATCGCGGACACGGGCAGGTCGGCCAGGGTGACCTCGATCTGCTGCGCGATGCGCCGGGCCGGCAGCACGTCGAAGTCGATCACGTTCCGCGTGTCCTGCACGGTGATCGCGGTGACCGCGGTCGCACCGTGCACCCCGAGCCGGGTGAAGGTCGTAAGATCGGCCTGCAGGCCGGCCCCGCCGCCGGGGTCCGAGCCGGCAATGGTCATGCAGATGGGCGGATGGTGCATCGGCGGGTCTCTCTGTTGCGTTCGGTGTTTTCCGATCAGCGGGTACCGTCAGCCAGCCAACCGAGGTCGGCTGCGGGATCCCGCAGCGAGATCCGGGGCCAGCCGCGGCGTTCCGCGTGTGCCGCCAGCGCCGGGTCCGCATCCACCGCCACCGGGCGGCGCACCGCCTCGAGCAGCGGAATGTCGTTGCGCGAGTCGCTGTAGAAGAACGCCTCGGCCATCACCGCTTCCGGCTCCCCGCGTTCCTGCAGCCACTGCCGCAGGCGCTCGATCTTGCCCTCCTGGAAGCAGGGAGTCGCGGCGAGCTCGCCGGTGTACCGGCCGTCCCGGAATTCCGGCTCGGTGGCGAGCAGATGACGGATGCCCAGGATGTCGGCGATCGGCCGGGTCACGAAGCTGTTGGTCGCGGTGATGATGAGCAGGGTGTCGCCCGCATCGCGGTGCTTCGCCAGCAGGTCCGGGGCCCCCGGCGCGATCATCGGCCGGATCCTTTCCTGCAGGAAGGTCTCCCGCCAGCGCTGCAGCTGGGGCAGGGGATGCTGCACCAGCGGCTGGAACACGAAACGGCAGAATTCGTAGATGTCCAGAGTGCCGGCCACGTACTGCTCGTAGAAGTCGTCGTTCGCGCGGGTGTAGGTCTCGGGATCCACCGCACCGACCTCGGCAAGGAATCGGCCCCAGGCATGGTCGCTGTCGCCGGCGAGCAGCGTGTTGTCGAGGTCGAAGATGGCGAGTTGCATGGTCGTGATCCGGTGCCGTGGCGGGTCGGTGTCGCCCGCGATTGTACGTATGACAACCCGAGGGCGCGAGTTGCAGGCGCCGGAGCCGGACCCCGGCTGTGGGTGCTTTGCCGCGCCCCCGCCCCTGTGGAACAATGATCGCAACTGATCATCTTCCGGTTTAACCAAGTGATTGATTGTGATGGCTATCGACCGAACGTAGGCATCATTCTGTGCAATTCGGAACAGCGGCTGTTCTGGGGTAAGCGCGTCGGCCAGGATGCGTGGCAGTTTCCGCAAGGCGGAATCCAGCAGGATGAGACGCCCGAGGACGCCCTGTTTCGCGAGTTGCGTGAAGAGACCGGCCTGCTTCCGGAGCACGTGCGCATCCTTGGCGTGACGCGCAGCTGGCTCCGGTATCGCCTCCCCGCGCGAATGGTGCGCCGGGGCAACCGTCCGGTGTGCGTGGGGCAGAAGCAGCGGTGGTTCCTGCTCGAGATGACCGGTTCCGACGAGGACTTCCGGCTGGATGCCGTGCAGCCTGCGGAGTTCGATGACTGGCGCTGGATCGACTACTGGCGGCCGGTGCACGAGGTCGTGTATTTCAAGCGCAGCGTGTACCGCCGCGCGCTGTGCGAGCTGGTGCCGTTGATGTTCCCCGAGCTGCCCAGGGGTCCCGCACGCGGGCGCTGCGCCAGTCCCCGGTCGGCCGGTTCATGACCGCGCCCGCGCCGCCGTCGATGCTCGACCTCCTGCGCCGGGTGGTGCAGGAGGTGAATGGTGCGGAGGATTTCGACGAAGCCCTGAGCATTATCGTCACCCGGGTGAAGGGCGCGCTCGACATCGATGTCTGCTCGATCTACCTGAAGTCCCCGCGCTCCGGTCGGCTGGTGCTGATGGCCTCCGAGGGGCTGCACAAGGAGTCCGTCGGCCGCGTCGAGATGGATGTCTCCGAGGGCCTGGTGGGACTCGTGGCCTCGCGGGCCGAGCCCATCAACCTCGAGAACGCTTCCGAACACCCACGCTACCGGTATTTCCCGGAGACGGGCGAGGAACGGTTCCTGTCGTTCCTCGGGGTACCGATCATCCAGCAGCGCAAGCTGCTCGGGGTGCTGGTGGTGCAGCACCACGAGGCCCGGCGCTTCGACGACGAGCACGTGTCCTTCCTGGTCACCCTGGCGGCCCAGCTCGCCGGAGCGATCACCCACGCCGAGTTCACCGACGAGATCGCCAGCGAGACTCCGCTGGTCAGCCACGTGAACGTGGAGGCTACCGGCGTCCCGGGTGCGCCCGGGGTGGCCATCGGGCGCGCGGTCGTCGCCTACCGGCTCGCGGACCTCGATTCGATTCCGGACCGCGAGGCCCGTGGCGTCGAACAGGAACTGGCCCGTTTCGCGATCGCGGTGAATGAGACGCGCGAGGAGATCGAGGGTCTGAAGGCGCGGACCGAGTCCCTGCTGCCGGCCGAGGAGAGGGCGCTGTTCGACGCCTACCTGCTGCTGCTGGGCGACTCGCTGGTGCACCGCACGGAGACCAGGATCAAGGCCGGTCAGTGGGCGCCGGGAGCGTTGCGTGACACGGTGCGCGAGAGCGTGCGCGTATTCGAGGACATGGAGGATCCGTACCTGCGCGAGCGTGGCGCGGACATCCGGGATCTCGGCCGGCGCATCCTCTCCCACCTTCTGCCTGCCGAGGGTGGCGACGGGGAGTTCCCGGAGGGCGGCATCCTGGTGGGTGAGGACCTGACCGCATCGCATCTTGCCGAGGTCCCGATCGAGCGGCTGGGCGCGATCGTGTCGGCCAGGGGTACCGGCTCTTCGCACATCGCGATCCTCGCGCGCGCCTTGAGCGTTCCCGCGGTGATGGGGGTCTCGGATCTGCCGGTCAGCCGGCTGGAAGACCGCGAACTCCTGGTGGATGGCTACCGGGGTCGTCTGTACGTGAACCCCAGCCCGGAGCTGCGTGCCGAGTTCATGCGGCTGGTGCGGGAGGAGCGCGAACTCGAGGAGGGTCTGCGCACGCTGGCTCTCGAACCGGGCGCGACCCGGGATGGCCGTCCGGTGCCGGTGATGGCGAACAGCGGTCTGCTCGCGGACATCCGGCCGTCGCTGCAGTCCGGGGCGGAGGGTGTCGGGCTGTACCGTACCGAAGTGCCGTTCATGATCCGCGACCGCTTCCCTGGCGAAGATGAACAGGTGGAGATCTACCGGCAGATCCTGGCCTCCTTCGATCCGATGCCGGTGACGCTGCGGACCCTCGACGTCGGGGGAGACAAGGCCCTGCCGTATTTCCCGGTGCGGGAGGACAACCCGTTCCTCGGCTGGCGCGGCATCCGCATCACGCTGGATCACCCCGAGATCTTCCTGACCCAGTTGCGGGCGATGCTGAGGGCGAGCGTCGAGCACCACAACCTGCAGATCCTGTTCCCGATGATCAGCGCCCTCGAGGAACTGAAGGAGGCGCTGATTCTGGTCAACCGCGCCCGGGAGGAGTTGCTGGACGAGGGGCTGGCGGTCCCGGTGCCGAAGGTCGGTGTGATGATCGAGGTTCCGGCAGCCGTCTACCTGGTTGAGGCTCTGGCCCGCCGGGTCGACTTCCTGTCGGTCGGAACCAACGATCTGGTGCAGTACCTGCTGGCGGTGGACCGCAACAATGCCCGTGTCGCGAATCTCTACGACACCCTGCATCCCGCGTCCATCCGTGCGCTGGAGCTGATCGCCGATGGCGCCCGGCGGTCCGGCAAACCGGTCAGTGTCTGCGGCGAGATGGCGGCGGACCCAGCGGCAATCATCCTGCTGCTGGGGATGGGCATGGACAGTCTGAGTGTCAGCGTATCGGCCATTCCCAGGGTCAAGTGGGTGATCCGCAGTTTCTCCACTGATCGGGCGGAGGCTCTGCTCGCGCAGTGCCGTCTGCTGGAGAGCCCGGACCAGATCCGTTCTCTGCTCAACAACG
>SKQM01000155.1 GCA_007119005.1 Thioalkalivibrio sp. | reverse complement strand
TCTATCGAGCGTTACCCTGAGGAACTGGCGCCGCGGCTGGCATTGGGGCGCTACCACCTGAGCCAAAACGAGCCCCGGCGGGTCCTCGCGCTCCTCGAGCCCGTGCGCCAGTCGGCGGCCGATGACGTCCAGATGCTTGACCTGCTGGCGCGTGCGCAGATTGCTGCCGACCAGAACACCGAGGCGTTAAACACCCTCCGGGCGCTGTCGCAGCGGGTGCCCGAGTCGGCTGAGGCCCGTTTCCGGCTGGGTGTCGGTTTTGAGCAGGCAGGCGGCAGTCGCGAGGCGCGTGCGCAGTACCAGCGCGCGCTGGAGCTTGAGCCGACCCATGGCCAGGCGCTGCAGAGCCTCGCTACCCTGGAGCTTCGCGAGGGCCGGCCGGGCGAGGCGTTGACACTGGCGCGGCGGATGCAGGCGCAGGAAACCGTGGCCGCTGCCGGACATGCGCTTGAGGGGCGAGTACATACTGCAGCCGGTCGCCACGAGCAGGCTGTGCAAGCATTCCAGCAGGCCTACACGCTGGGTCCTTCGGCCGGACACGCGGTCTCACTCGGGCTGGCTCAACAGGAGATCGGCAAGCCCGAGGCCGCTGTGGAACTGCTTTCTACAAGGCTGGCCACCTATCCCGACGAGACCGCGGTGCGCTTCAACCTGGCCCAGGCCCTGATGGCCACCGGCGACTATCCCGGCGCGATCCGCGAATACGAAGATCTCGTGCGGACACTGCCGGAAAACGTGGTGATCCTGAACAACCTTGCTTTCCTGTACCAAACCACGGGCGATGATCGTGCACTGGAATACGCCGAGCGCGCCCACGCCCGGGCGCCGGACAACCCGGCGATCGCCGATACGCTCGGCTGGGTGCTGGTGAACCGGGGCGAGGTCGAGCGGGCGCTGCCGCTGCTCGAAACCGCGCGCCGGGGCCTGCCGGACAGCCCCGAAGTCCGCTACCACTATGCCACCGCGCTCGCGAAGGCCGGCCGCTCCGCTGAGGCGCGGGTGGAACTCGATCGCCTGTTGGACGAAGTGGAATCCTTCCCGCAGCGCGCAGACGCCGAGGCGCTCCGGGAAACCTTGCGGTAGCGCCAGCGGCGTTTACGGGGACGGATATCTGAACCCGTCCCCCTTGCGTCTCGCGGGCAAGGGCTCTGGGGTCGGACCAAGGCAAGTGGTTGAATCCCAGCCAAAAACACCGGCATTCGGGGGGCGAAATCGGCCTTGGACTGGGCATTCGGGGCCCGAAAACAGGGTCTCAGGCGACGGGCCGTGGGTTCGGGACGAGAGGAACCCGGCTGTGGCTCCGGCTCACGTCCCTGCGGCCGTTGCGAAATGCAGAACCGTTCTGCCAAGTTGTCGAACGGGGCGTCGGTTCAGAGCTTTGGCGTTGGCTTCAGCCGTTTGCCGCAGCCCAGCCGCCGGCCTCGCGATAGCGGCTCGGCGTTGGCTCTGGGCTGTCCCGAGCCGTTGCTTGCGCGCGTCGGCTGCCAGCGCGGCATCACCGCCAGCGCATCGCGCTTCGCTCCTCGCGATAGCGGTCCAGCCGGCGCTCCGCCAGGGCGTTCAAGGGCCTCCATTCACGAATCGGCCCCAACAACAACCCTCAGCTCCACCATGCGTTCCTCTTCCCGGGTCACGCCTTCCGCCGGATCGGGGTCACGGGGGCCGTGACCCTCGACGCGCAGGCGCTCGACCGCAATGCCACGGGCGATCAGTCGGTTGGCGACGGCTTGGGCGCGCTGCCTGGAGAGTGCCAGGTTGTATTCCAAGGGGCCAAAGCGGTCGGTGTAGCCGGTGATGATCGCGGAGGCCTCCGGCGTTTGCTCGAGCAGTTGCGCGATCTCGGCCAGTCGAGATTCGAACGGTGCATCGACTGTGGTGCTGTTGAGCCGGAACAGTATCTGCTCGGTAGCGAGCACCGGGTCCGGAGTCACCGCCGAGACGGCGGGACTGGGCTCCGGCCCGGCTGCCGGCGGCGTTGCGCGCGCGGTTTCCGTGGCTTCGGAGGTTCGGGCGCTGCCCGCACCCGCGAAGCCCAAGGCCGGGTCCGCCGACGGGGGTCCGGGCTCGGCTGCGGTATCCCGCGCTTCGGCACCCAAGCGCGGGCTAGTGACGCGCGGCTCGGACTCGGCCGGCGGCATTGCGCTCCCAGGTCTTTCCGGGGCGGCGCTGGCAACTGCGCTTTCGGCGAAATCGTCTGGTCCGGTGGGTTGCGTTAGCGCCGGGTCGCCGCGCCATTGTTGAAACGCAGCCAAGGGTGAATCCTCGACCACCCCACGCAGCAGGACCGCCGCCAACAAGGCCAGCCAGAGAGCGAAGAGTGCGATGGCCCAGACCGCGAAGCGAGGCCACCCACGGCCGGCTGCGACTCGCTTCGGGGGCATGGGCACCACCGGCTCCAGCCCGTCGACCCTGTGTTCGGGCACGAAAGCTTCGGGGCCAGCGCTCGGCTCCGGATCCCGGACTGCGGTGAATCGCGGCACTTCGTCGTGCGCACGCAGCGCGGGTTCATCGGGCTGTGGCCGTGCTTCGACGGGCGGCGGCTCGGACATCGCTGCAGTCTTGGGGCGGGGTGTCTCCGGGCGCTCCGAGGGCTCGGTGGTCGCAACGGGCGCCGCCGGGGCCGCCCTTGGATCCTGCGGTCCGAACAGCCCGCGATCGATCTCGGCCCAGGCGCCCTCGTGCTCGCTCACGCCGAGAATGCTCGCGGCACCCTGCCCGGATTGCAGCGCCAGCGTGGTGGGGCTGTCCGGTTCGAATTCCAACAGCGCCAGATCCTCGTTGTAGAGGTCCTGTACCACCGTTTCGGCGTCTTCGGTGTTGAGGGTATGGCGCTCTTCGATGAAACCCTTCAGCAGCAGCCGGCTGCAGATGAGGTTGATGCGCCGCGGCACCCCGGCACTGAACGCGTGGACGATGGGCAGCACGCCAGGCTCGAAGGCCGGATCGCCGGTCCAGCCAGCCCGCTCCAGCCGGTGGCGAACGTAGCCGATGGTTTCCGCCGGATCCAGGGGCTCCAGGCGCCACGAGGCGATCAGCCGCTGGTGCACCTGCTGCATTTCGGGGCGACGCACCAGATCCCGGAGCGGCTCCTGGCCCAGCAAGGCGATTTGCAGCAATGGCTCGCCATGACGCTGAAGATTGGTCAGCAGGCGCAGTTCTTCGAGCGCGGAGGCTGCGAGGTCCTGAGCTTCGTCGATGATCAGCAGCGACCGCCTGCCCTGCCGGTGCTGCTGCGCCATGAATTCGGTCAAACGCTGTAGCACCAGCGCTTTCTGGGTCGAGGGGAACTCGAGGCCGAACGAGTGGCCGGTCATCAGCAGGAGGTCATCCGCCTCGAGCTGGGTGCTCACCAGCGTGCCCGCCACCACCCGTTGCGCCGGCAGGGTCTCGAGGAGGTCGTAGACGAGCGTGGTTTTGCCCGTGCCCGGCTTCCCCGTGATCATCACGAAGCCCTCGGCCCGGTGCAGCGCGTACTGCACGTAGGCCTTCGCCCTCGCGTAGCTGTGGTGGTTGAAGCAGAAGCGAGGATCGGAGCTCAGGCGGAACGGGTCCGCATTCAGGCCGTAAAAGGCTTCATACATCGCTCGGGGTCCCGTCGTCTGGCCGGCAGGCAAACAAGTGTCAGGCCATGCTCCGCAGTCTCGGTGCTGCAGGCGGCATGCGTCAAGCGCATTTCGGTGCGCTCCGCGGGTGGCGAGCCATTTTTTTGGCGCGCGGCTGACAATGTGTGTCACCATTGTGCCCATTTCCGCCGGCTTCGGCTACCGGACGGGCGGTATCCGGTGGCGTATGGCTTGCCGCGCTGCGCTCGCAATGACAACGGCATCGAACAGCATTGCCTTGGCCACGCGCAGCCCGCGATCATCATCTGGCACGCCACGTGCTAGTAAAAATTTGCGCACCGGTCTGGTCATGGCTTCCCATGGCAGCCGATGACCCCCGCCGGGAGAAGATGAACCTGAAGGGGTGGCGCCGATCGCTGTGATCGTTAACATGGAGAGCGGCGGGCCGGGGTGTTGAGCCAGCGCACGGGTGGCGCCGGATACGGCGCAACCGAGTCGGTCGTGCTCCGACGGCTCGCGTGCGCGGGCCGCTGGTGTGGATCATGCGGCAGTGGCGTCGCCCTCAGGTTTTTCGCAAGGTCGCCGAACCAAGGCAAAACAGAGAGGTGTTTGTGAAGACTGTGCCAGATTTCCGTCGCTCCGCGTTCCTGGCCGGGGCGCTGCTCCTGATGGCCATGTTCCTGAGCGCCTGTGCCGTGGGCCCGGCCCATCCGCCGCCGCCGGATACAGGCTTCGATGTCGGTACCGATTACCTCATCGCACCTGGCGACAGCGTGAACATTTTCGTTTGGCGGCAGCCTGAGCTGTCCACCACCGTGCCGGTGCGGCCCGATGGCCGTATCAGTACCCCGCTGGTTGAGGATGTGATCGCCAGCGGGAAAACCCCCACGGAACTCGCGCGCGAGATGGAAGAAGTGCTCGCGACCTACATTCGGGACCCGGTGGTCACGGTCACGGTCACCCAGTTTGCGGGCGCCTTCAGCCAGCAGGTGCGGGTGGTGGGCCAGGCGGTCAACCCGCAGGCCGTTGCCTATCGCGAGGGCATGACCGCCCTGGACGTGATCATCGCCGTGGGAGGCCTGACCGATTTCGCGGCGGGCAATCGATCGACGATCGTGCGCGAGGTCGGTGGCGAGCGCCGGTCGTTCGGTGTGCGCCTGAACGATCTGGTCAAGCGCGGCGACATCGGTGCAAACGTTCCCATGCTCCCCGGGGACATCCTGATCATCCCGGAGACGCGCTTCTGATGCCTGCCCGCGAGACACCTCCGTCGAAACGCGGCATCCGCGTCGCTACCGGCTCCACCGTCCGCGGGGCGAGGGCCCAGCCTGTGGCGCCCTGGAGTTTCGGGCATGCGTGAGCTCCTCGGGCTGCTGCAGTCGATCGCGAACGGAGTCTGGCGGTTTCGTTGGCTCGCCCTGGGGGTGGCGTGGGTGGTGTCCCTGGCCGGCTGGGCCTTCGTGACCCAGATGCCGGACCAGTACGAAGCCGAGGCGCGCATCCACGTGGACACCCAGAGCGTGCTGCGCCCGTTGCTCGAGGGCCTGGCCGTGGAGCCCAACATCAACCAGCAGGTGAGCCTGATGGCGCAGACGCTGCTCACCCGGCCCACCCTGCAGCAGGTGGCGCGTGCCACGGACATGCATCTCACCGCGTTCACCGACGAGCAGATGGAGCGCGTGATCGACCGGCTCGCCGGGAACGTGGAGTTGCGCGGCGGGCGCGACAACATCTACACCATTGCCTTCACGGCTCCGGACGCACGGGAATCCTTCCGCGTGGTGCAGGCGCTGTTGAATGTGTTCGTTGAAGGTGCGCTGGGCGAAACCCGAGGCGATTCCGAGGCCGCCCGGCGGTTTCTGGACGAACAGATCCGGGAGTACGAACAGCGCCTCGAGGCGGCCGAGCGCCGGCTTGCGCAGTTTCGCCGGGAGAATGTGGACGTACTGCCCGGAGCATTGGGCACCTACTATCAGCGGCTCGAAGCGGCGCAGCAGGACCTCCGGCGCGCCCAGATCGAGCTGCGCGAGGCCGAGAACCGTCGCAATGAGATCCAGCGGCAGCTGGCCAGCGGTGTGATGGAGGACCGCTTCGGCCAGTCCCTGACGCCGGCGATTGATGCCCGCATTCAGAATGCCCAGGCACGGCTGGACGAGCTCACGCTCACCTACACCGAACGTCACCCGGACATCATCGCGCTGCGGCGCACGCTGGAGGAGCTCGAAGCCGAGAAGCAAAGCCAGATCGCGATGCTTCGTGATGGCATTCGCCAGGGCGCCTCGCACCTGCTGGAAGACAACCCCGTGTACCAGCAAATGCGCATGGCGCTGTCCACTGCCGAGGTGGATTTGTCGGCACGCCGGGCACGGGTCGATGAGGAGCGGAGCCGTGTCGAGGGCCTGCAGCGTATGGTCGACCGGGCCCCGGAAGTGGAGGCCGAGCTGCAGCGGCTGGACCGCGATTACTCCGTGAACCAGGAGCGCTTCATGACGCTTCTGAACCGCCGCGAGCAGGCCGCGATGGGCCGAAGCGTTGAAGAGGGCGGCGAACGCGTGCAGTTTCGCGTGATCGAGCCGGCACGAATGCCGTCATCACCCTCGGGGCCCAACCGTCCCCTGCTGTTCGCCGGTGTGCTGTTGCTCGCGCTGGGTGCGGGTGGGGGGCTCGGGTTCGTGGCCTCGGAACTGCGGCCCGTGTTTGACAATCGCCGGGCGCTGAGCGCGGCGACCGGGTTGCCCGTGCTGGGAACCGTCGCCTTCAACAAAGGCACCCAGCAACGTCTCGCCGAGCGCACCGAACGGTTGATGTTCGCGTTGTTCCTGATCCTCCTCTTCGTCGTCTTTACTGTGGTGGTGTTGCTGGGCGGCATTCAGCTTCCCGGACTGGACGGAGTATTTGGATGAGCCGAGCGGACGACGAACGTGCCAGCCTGATTGAACAGGCCGCCAGCCGGCTTGGGCAGCCCTCATCC
>SKQM01000062.1 GCA_007119005.1 Thioalkalivibrio sp. | reverse complement strand
CACCAACGACGACATGGTGATCATGGCCTCCGAGATGGGCGTACTCGACATCCCCGAGGAGCGCATCATCACCAAGTGGCGCCTCCAGCCCGGGAAAATGCTCCTGATCGACCTGGAAGAAGGCCGGATCATCGACGACACGGAAATCAAGTCGCAGCTGTCGAGGGCCAAGCCCTACGGCGAGTGGCTGAAGAAGACCCAGATCCGCCTCGAGGAGCTGCCGACCGGCGTCGGCCCGATGGCGCCCGACGACGCCACGCTGCTCGACCTCCAGCAGGCCTTCGGTTACACGCAGGAAGACCTGAAATTCCTGCTGACCCCGATGGTGGTCACCGGCCAGGAGGCCGTCGGGTCCATGGGTGCGGACAATCCGCCGTCGGTGCTCTCCAGCCGGCCCAAGCACCTGTCGACCTACTTCAAGCAGAACTTCGCGCAGGTGACCAACCCGCCGATCGACCCGATCCGCGAGGAACTGGTGATGTCGCTGGTCTGCATCATCGGACCGCGGCCGAACCTGCTCGGAATCGACGAGGCGGGCAGCCACTGGCGCCTGGAGACGCCGCAACCGGTGCTGACGAATCAGGATCTGGAGCGGATCCGCCACATCGAATACAACTCCGGCGGTGCGTTCCGCACCCGGACGCTCGACACCGTCTATCCCTCCGCCGAAGGCGCCGAGGGCATGAAGGACGCGCTGGAGCGCCTGTGCAAGGAGGCCGAACAGGCCGTGCTCGACGGGTTCAACATCCTGATCCTGTCCGACCGCAACACCAACCAGGACTCGACCCCGATCCCGATGCTGCTGGCGACTTCCGCCGTGCACCATCACCTGATCCGGACCGGCCTGCGCACCAGTTCGGGGATCGTGGTCGAAACCGGCGCGGCACTCGAGGTCCATCACTACGCCACCCTGTCCGGCTATGGCGCCGAGGCGATCAACCCCTATCTCGCCTTCGACACCATCCAGTCGATGCTGCCGCGGTTCCCGGAACGCCTGACCTTCGAAGAGGCCCAGAAGCGTTACATCAAGGCCGTTGGCAAGGGCCTGCTGAAAGTGATGTCCAAGATGGGCATCTCTACGCTGGAATCCTACTGCGGCGCCCAGATCTTCGACGCCGTTGGCCTGAACAACGCCTTCCTCGACGAGTACTTCACCGGCACCCAGAGCCGGGTCGGCGGCATCGGCCTGCCCGAGGTCGCGCAGGAGGCCGTGCGCTGGCACGCCCTGGCCTTCGGCGGTGAGCACGTGTACCGCCGGCAGCTCGATCCCGGTGGCGACTACGCCTTCCGCCTGCGCGGCGAGGATCACGTCTGGACGCCCGAAACGATCTCGAAACTCCAGCACGCGACCCGGGCCAACGACGCGAAGACCTTCGCCGAGTACTCGCGCCTGATCAACGAACAGAACGAACGCCTGCTGACCTTCCGCGGCCTGATGGACTTCCGCTTCGCCGAGAGCCCGATCCCGATCGAGGAGGTCGAGCCCGCATCGGAGATCGTGAAGCGCTTCGCCACCGGCGCGATGTCCTTCGGTTCCATCTCCTACGAGGCCCATTCGACGCTGGCCAAGGCGATGAACGCGATCGGCGGCAAGTCCAATACCGGCGAAGGTGGCGAGGAGGCGGAGCGCTTCCTCCCCCTGCCCAACGGGTCACGTAACCCGGAACGCTCTGCGATCAAGCAGGTCGCCTCGGGGCGCTTCGGTGTGACCGCCGAGTATCTGGTCAACGCGGACGACATCCAGATCAAGATCGCGCAGGGCGCCAAGCCTGGCGAGGGTGGTCAGCTGCCGGGTCACAAGGTCAACGCGCAGATCGCCCGCGTTCGGCATTCAACCCCGGGAGTGGGCCTGATCTCCCCACCGCCGCACCACGACATTTACTCGATCGAAGACCTCGCTCAGCTGATCCACGACCTGAAGAACGTGAACCCGCACGCGCGCATCTCGGTGAAGCTCGTCTCCGAGATCGGCGTCGGCACGGTGGCTGCCGGGGTCTCCAAGGCCCACGCGGACCACGTGACCATCGCCGGCTATGACGGCGGCACCGGTGCGAGCCCGCTGACCTCGATCAAGCATGCCGGTAGCCCCTGGGAAATCGGCCTCGCCGAGACCCACCAGACGCTGGTGCTGAACCGCCTGCGCGGGCGCATCGCGGTACAGGTCGACGGCGGCATGCGGACCGGCCGTGACGTGGTGATCGGTGCACTGCTCGGCGCAGACGAATTCGGGTTCGCCACCGCGCCGCTGATCGTCGAAGGCTGCATCATGATGCGCAAGTGCCACCTGAACACCTGCCCGGTAGGTGTCGCGACGCAGGATCCCGAACTGCGCAAGCGGTTCACCGGCAAGCCGGAACACGTGATCAATTACTTCTTCTTCGTCGCCGAAGAGATGCGCCAGTACATGGCCCGCCTGGGCTTCCGGACCGTGCGCGAGATGATCGGGCAATCCGACCGGCTGGAGATGCGCAAGGCCATCGAGCACTGGAAGGCCCACGGCCTCGATTTTTCGCGCATCCTCTCGAAGCCGAAGGTCGGCCCCGAGGTCGCGCTCTTCCAGCAGGAGACCCAGGACCACGGTCTCGAAAAGGCGCTCGACCAGGAACTGATCCGCCAGGCCGCGCCGGCGCTGGAGCGAGGCGAACCGGTGCGCATCGAGACTCAGGTGAAGAACTACAACCGTACCGTCGGCGCGATGCTGTCCGGGCGCGTGGCCGAACGCTACGGCCATTCCGGCCTGCCCGACGACACCATCTACATCAAGGCCAAGGGCACCGGCGGCCAGTCCTGGGGTGCGTGGCTCGCGAAGGGCGTCACCATCGAACTCGAAGGCGAAGCCAACGACTACGTCGGCAAGGGGCTCTCCGGCGGCCGCCTGATCATCTACCCGCCGAAAGAGGCCGGCATCGCCCGGGCCGAGGAGAACATCATCGTCGGCAACACCGTACTCTACGGGGCGATCAGCGGTGAGTCCTTCTTCCGCGGGGTGGCGGGCGAGCGCTTCTGCGTGCGCAATTCCGGGGCGATCGCGGTGGTCGAAGGTGTCGGTGACCACGGCTGCGAGTACATGACTGGCGGCATCATGGTCTGTCTGGGACCCACCGGACGCAACTTCGCCGCGGGCATGTCGGGGGGCGTGGCCTACGTCTACGACTGCGACGGCAGCTTCGAACAGCGCTGCAACATGGCGATGGTCGAGCTGCAGCCCATCGCCGACGAAGACGACGCGCTGGAAGCGCTTGACCACCAGGGTGGTGACATGGAGACGGCGGGTCTGGTCGACCTTCGCCGCGACATGACTCGGCACGACAAACTGCGCCTGCGCACGCTGATCGAGCAGCATCTGCACTACACCAACTCGGCGGTCGCGCGTCGCATACTCGGCGACTGGGAGCGCGAATTCTCCCGCTTCGTCAAAGTGATGCCAATCGATTACCGCCGCGCGCTCGAGCAGATGCAGGCGCGCCAGAGCCGTCCGCCGACCCCCCAGCGGGTACCGAAGGCGACGCAGGCCGTGAAGGAGACTGCAACACATGGGTAAGCCAACCGGATTCATGGAGATCGAGCGTCGCGACCGGCGTTACGAGCCCGTCGCGGACCGGGTCGTTCACTACCGGGAGTTCGTGATTCCGATGTCCGAGTCGGAGGTCAGCGCACAGGGTGCACGCTGCATGGATTGCGGCATCCCGTACTGCCACCAGGGCTGCCCGGTGGACAACCTGATTCCGGACTGGAACGACCTGGTGTATCGGGGTGACTGGCAGCAGGCGATCGAGACCCTGCACTCCACCAACAATTTCCCCGAGTTCACCGGGCGCATCTGCCCCGCTCCCTGCGAGGCGGCCTGCACGCTGAACATCGACGACAACCCGGTGACGATCAAGACGATCGAGTGCGCCATCGTCGATCGGGCCTGGGCGGAGCACTGGATCAAGCCGCAGGTGGCACAGCGCCGCACGGGCAAGCGCGTGGCGATCGTGGGCTCCGGCCCTGCCGGACTCGCCTGCGCCCAGCAGCTCGCCCGGGCCGGACACCAGGTCGCGATCTTCGAAAAAGCCGACCGGATCGGCGGGCTGCTGCGCTACGGGATTCCGGACTTCAAGCTGGCCAAGGAACTGATCGACCGGCGCATGGCCCAGATGCGGACGGAAGGAGTCGAGTTCCACACCAACTCGCACATCGGCGGCGACATCCCGGTCGCCCAGCTGCGCGAGGAATATCATGCGGTAGTGATGGCCGGCGGGGCGGAAAAACCGCGTGACCTGCCGGTTCCCGGCCGCGAGCTCAATGGCGTCCATTTCGCAATGGATTTCCTTACGCGCAACAGCAAACGCGTGCAGGGACTGTTCGTGCCCGACGAGGAGTTCATCAACGCGAATGGAAAGCACGTAGTGGTGATCGGCGGTGGCGATACCGGCTCCGACTGCATCGGCACCTCCAACCGGCACGGGGCACGCTCCGTGACCCAGATCGAGATCCTCGACAAGCCACCGGCGAGGGAAGACAAGGGACTCACCTGGCCGGAGTGGCCCAACCGGCTGCGCACCTCCAGCTCCCAGGAAGAGGGATGCGAGCGCATGTGGAATGTCACGACCAAGGGTTTCGTCGACGACGGCCATGGGAATGTTCGCGCACTTCGATATGCATTGGTGCGCTGGGATCGGGACGCAGACGGCCGCTGGCAGATGTCCGAGGTTCCGGGCAGCGAGAGCGAGATGCGCGCCGACCTGATCCTGCTCGCGATGGGTTTCGTGCACCCGGTGCACGAGGGCATGATCGCGGAGCTGCAGGATTCCGCGCAACTGGAACTGGACCCCCGGGGCAACGTCAAGGGCGCGACCGAAGGCGCGCAGGCCTACCACACCAATGTCGACGGGCTGTTTGCGGCCGGCGACATGCGCCGCGGCCAGTCGCTCGTGGTCTGGGCGATCCGCGAAGGCCGGCAGTGCGCCCGCGCGGTGGATGAATGGCTGATGGGGCGCTCCGACCTCCCCCGTTGATCCTCTGGAGTGCGGGAGCTCGCTCCCGCTGCAGGGCGCAAGCCCCCTGCACCAAAGCGGCGGCAAGCCGCCGCACTCCCAAAGGGGCTCAGTACACCGCCTGAAGGCAGGGGCGCACTGCCCACTCGATCAACTCGGGTCCCGCCTGCTTCCGGTATGCCCCCTCGGTGAGCACACGCCGCCAGTGCTTGGCCCCCGGTGCCCCGTGAAACAGGCCGAGGACGTGCCGCGTCAGCCGATACAGCGACACATCCCTCGAACACACCTCCTCGGCCAGCGCGACCAGATCCTCGACGACCTCCCCGTAGCTGCGATCGCGCTCCGCACCGAAATAAAGCCGATCGACGCGGCCGAGTTCAAACGGCCGGTAGTATGCGGCCCGCCCCAGCATCACACCGTCCACCTGTTCGAGATGCGGCAGTCCTGCCTCGGGACCGTCGATGCCGCCGTTGATCACGATCCGCAGCTGGGGAAATTCCTCCTTCAGTCGGTACACGCGCGGATAATCCAGCGGCGGCACCTCCCGGTTCGCGGCTGGACTGAGCCCTTTGAGCCAGGCCTTGCGCGCGTGCACGATGAAGTGCTGGCAGCCGGCACCCGCAACCAGGGAAACGAAGCGGTGCAGATCCGCGTCGGAATCCTGCTCGTCGATCCCGATGCGGTGCTTCACCGTCACCGGGATCGAAACCGCCCTTGCCATCGCCTCGACGCACTCCGCGACGGTCTCCGGCGTCGCCATCAGGCAGGCGCCGAAAGCTCCGGACTGCACCCGCTCCGACGGGCAACCGACGTTCAGGTTGATTTCGTCGTACCCGAAATCAGCCCCGATGCGCGCGGCCTCGGCGAGCACCTTCGGATCCGATCCACCCAGCTGCAGCGCAACCGGATGCTCCTGACCGTCGAACCCGAGCAGGTGACGCCGATCGCCGTGCAGGATCGCGTTCGCGTGAATCATCTCGGTGTATAGCAGTGCCCGCCGCGTCAGCAACCGGTGGAAACGCCGGCACCAGCGATCGGTCCAGTCCATCATCGGCGCTACGCTGAAGCGATAAGGTGGGCCGTCTGTAAAAGCTTCCGTCATCTTGATCCATCGGCCCAACAAGGTTTCGTGCTGCTCATTCTAACCTCCGCAGCACCCCCACCCCAGCGGCGCGCCCCAATCATGTTTGGAGTCCGGGAGCGCGTACCAGCTCTGATGCGCGGACGCCTGCTTCCGCAGCAGGGGTCCAGACCGCGCCGGAGAGTGGCGGCAGGCCGCCGCACTCCTCCTCCGCCGCCGACAGTTCCCCGCGGCCCTTCCCCCGGTTACCATCTCCCGGCGCTGGCGATTCCGCCGGCAGGGACCGCTGGGGAGCGTTGCGATGAGCGACGACGAATTCATGATCCTGCTGTTCAGCCTGGCGGCCGCGGTCGCCGGTGCAGTCACGCTGGCCGCGTCGCGTCTCCACGGCTTTCACACCCACGCCAACGCTGGCATCGGTCTGCACCGCGTGGTCGTCGTGCTCGCCCTGCTGTGGACCCTCTGGGTGATCCATTACCACGGCGACGCGAGCATCACCGGGATTTACGTGTTCT
>SKQM01000063.1 GCA_007119005.1 Thioalkalivibrio sp. | reverse complement strand
CATTCACCTCGGTGTACGTCAGGTAGCCCTGCTCCTTGCCCTTGGCAATGAGTTCCTTGAGCTGTGACTGCTGCTCTTCCCGATTCATCGCGTGTGTACTCCGGGGTAAAACGTCTGAAAACGAATCAGACAGTATAGCAGAGAATACTGATTTTGCAGGTGCGAAAAACTATGCTAAGAAGAGACTCGGGGGTCCAGTCGCTGTCTTCGTGCCTGCCCTTTGGGAGAGTATAGTTGGCCCGGAATGTTCCGATGGCCGCGCGTCGGATTTCTCTCTCTAACCGCATGGTTGGGGCGGCATCGCCCGATTCAAGTCGCAGTCCGGAAGGGACGCGGCAGCGCCCCGCTTATTCCCGTACTCGCGCGGATCCTTCCCCTGCCGCCAGCCATCCCTGCAGGCGCTTGAGTTCTTCCAGTTCGTCGGAGCTCAGCGGCCCCTCGGTTCGGCCGGACAACTCGCGGATGCGTTCCCGGCAGTGCTCCCGGAACAACCGGTTCGCGCTGTCGAGTGCGACGCGTCGAGCAAGTTCCGCATCCTCGTCCCCCAGGGAGTGTCCGGCCAGTGCCATCAGGCGGGGGAAGTAGGATTCATCCCGGAACTGCTCGAGCAGTCGGGCGGTGGTGATGCCCGGACTCGCCTCGATCCGGTCCAGGACCATGCCGAGGATCTCCGCGCCGCGTCCGCCCGCCGCCAGCAAACGGTCCAGGGCAGGGTCCTGCCAGTCCGCCTGCGGCCACTGCAGCACGCGGGCGAGCAGGGCCGACCAGAGGTGGCTCGAGCCTTGCCCCGGCCGATCCTGCGGCCGGGGCCCGGTGGGAGTGCCTGCCGATGCGGGCAGGTCTGCGCCATCCGCCGGCTGGCCGAGCATCGCCAGGACCTGGGTGCGGGGGGTGCGTGTCTGCTCTGCCACCAGGTCGCACAACTGCGTCCGGAAGAGCGGGTCGGTGACCGTGCGGATCAGCGCGACCGCCGCGTGCGCGCACTGGCTGCGCCCCTCGGCGGTGTCCAGCGGGTAACGCTCGGCGAGCAGGTGCACGAAGGTCTCGGAGAGGACAGAACTGCCGGCCAGGCGGTGCTCCCAGCCTGGCAGTCCCTCGCGACGGACCAGGCTGTCCGGATCGTCGCCCTCCGGCAGGAACAGCACGCGGACCTCCCGCATGCCCTGGATCACGGGCAGGGCCTGTTCCAGCGATCGCCAGGCGGCTCGCCGTCCCGCCTCGTCGCCGTCAAAGCACAGCACCAGCCGGGGCACCTGTCGGAACAGCAGGTCCAGGTGCGCGCGCGTCAGCGCGGTTCCCATGCAGGCCACGGCGCGGTGGAAGCCGGCCTGCGCAAGGCCAACCACGTCCATGTAGCCTTCCGTGACCACGAGTTCGGCGAGGCGGGTCTCTGCGCGCCGGGCCTCGTACAGTCCGTAGATCGTCTGCCCCTTGTGGAAGACCGCCGATTCCGGGCTGTTCAGGTACTTGGGTTCGCCGGGCTCGATCAGTCTGCCGCCGAAGCCGGTGACCTTGCCCCGCCGGTCCCGGATCGGGAACAGGATGCGCGCGCGGAAGCGGTCGCGGATGCTGCCGTCGTCCCTCCGCGCGACCAGCCCCGATGCGATCAGGGTCTCCGTGTCGAAGCGGCTGCCCAGCGCGCGTGCCAGCGTGTCGGCGGCCGCGGGTGCCCAGCCCAGCGCGAAGTCGCGGGCGGTAGCGCCGTCGATCCCGCGCGCCTTCAGGTAGTCGATGGCGGCCGGCGTGCGCTTCAACTGCTCGATGTAGAACCGGGACGCAGCCTCCAGCGCCTCCAGTAGCGGCGCGACCGGTTCGGCCTCGGGTCCCGCGGACTCCCGTGGAACCTCCAGCCCCGCCCATTCGGCCAGCTGCTCGATGGCCTCCGGAAAACTCAGGTTCTCGTACTCCATCAGGAAGCTGATGGCGGTTCCGTGGGCCCCGCAGCCGAAGCAGTGATAGAACTGCTTCTGCGGCGACACGTAGAAGGACGGGGTCTTTTCCGCATGGAACGGGCAGCAGGCCGAGAATTCGCTGCCGGATTTCTTCAGCGGCACGTGGCGCTGGATCAGTTCGACGAGGTCGGTGCGCTCGAGCAGATCGTCGATGAAGCCCTGTGGGATGCGTCCTGCCATGACTGCCTGTGGTCGCTCCGGACGGGGCCGCGTATTCCCCGGGGGTGGCCCGGTGGCGGATCAGCGCTGGATGTCCTGCACCGACCCCAGCGAACGGATCCAGGGCTGGTCGGCGCGCACGGCGGCGGGCAGGTTGCGCAGGGCCTGCTCCGCCGCGGCCCGGTTGGTGAAACTGCCCGCCAGGGCCACCACGAAGTCACGTCCGTTCGAACGGGTCTGGATGTAGCGGATGCCCGACAGCTGGTGCTGCTCGACATACCGCTGCGCGCCGGCCAAGTCTGTCGCGGCGACGAGCTGGATCGTGAGGTGGTCCCGGTTCTGGCGCGCCAGCCAGTTGCGGTCCCCGGCGAGGTCGGCCACCGCTGGGGCTGGGGGCGTCGGTTCCACAGCCGGCGGCGCAACCGGCGGAGCGGGCTCCGCAACGGGGGGTGGCGCGGGACGCGGGTCCGGCTCGACAGGTGCCGGTGCCGGTTCGGGTTCGGGCAACGGGGGCTCTGGCGCGGGTTCGGGAACCGCCGGTGTCGCGGGATCGGCCGTGGCGGGCGGTGCCGGGGATGGCATTTCCGCCGGCAGACGATCATCGAACGGCAGCTCGGTCAGGTCGGCGTCGTCGGGCCAGACCGGTGCCGGCTCGGGCGCCGGCTCCGGAATCGCGGGCAGCGGCAACTGCACCGTGGTGGTCGGCGGGGCCTCGGGGCGATCGAAGAGATGGCGCGCGAAGGGCGCCACGATCAGGAAGGCAACCAGGGCGGCTACAGCCGGCACGAACCAGCTGCGGCTCCAGAATGGCGGCGGCGCGTCGTCCGGATCCCGCTCGCGTTCGTGTCGTCGCGGGTCGGGGTCCCGGTCCTCCTCCTGCGCCCGGAGTTGTGCGGAATCGCCGGATTGCACCCACGGCTCCCGCCGGGTGAACGGCGTCAGGTCCTCTGGCGGTTCGTCTGGCGGGTCGCCGGTCACGCCGAGCGCGGGCATTCCCCGTGTATATGCCGGAGTTCGGTCTTCCCTGGAGGGTTCGGGCTCCGTCTCCGGCTCGTCGGCTTCACCCCTGCGAGCCCGGCACAGGCGTTCCAGCCACTGATTGGCCTGCTCGTTCAGGGCGCCCGGCAATCCCTTGCTCACCGCCTGCAGGTCGGCGATCGCATCTTCGGTGAGGATTTCGCCGGGATCGGTCATCCCGGCTGCGCGCAGGCGATGGGTGAGGTAGGCGGCGGTCTGTTCGAGGCTGAACGGACGCATCGTGAAACGCGAGATCTGGTTTTCGTCCGAGGGACGCAACTGCAGGCGCCGGCGCAGCAGGACCTGGTCGCCGACCAGCACCAGCCGTGGTGCGCGCCCCTCGACGCCGAGGATTTCCCCGCGCATCCGGAGCAGGATGTTGATGATGTCCATGCCCAGCAGATGGGCGTCGTCCACCGCGATCACCGGATCGTACCCCGCCCGGATGCGCTCGCTCATCAGGTCGCTGAGCGCGCGGTCGGGATCGTCGTGCCCGCCCGCCCGCAGATGGCTGCGGATGGTGTAGTCCACCGCCTCGAAGCGCGTGTTCATGCGCGCGCGAAACGCGATGAGCTCGAAATTCTCCGGCAGCGAACCGAGCAGGCGCATCAGCTGCATGCTGCGGCCCGAACCCAGCTCGCCGGTGATCAGCAGGATCGCACCGGTGCTGTCGATCGCCTGGCCGGCTGCGATCACCATGTCCTCGATCACACTGTCGGTGTAGATGAAGTCCTCGCTTGGCAGGGAGTCGAACGGAGCGTGCTGCAGCTTCAGTTCGGCCAGGCAGTCAGGTTGCAGGGACATGGCGGCGGGCTCAGATCAGGGTGCGCAGGTCGAAGACCCGCTGGTGTTGGTGGATGGCGTAACGATCGGTCATTCCGGCGATGTAATCGGCGATGCCCCTCGCGAGGCCGTTTTCCTCGGTGTCGGCCAGCCGCCGCGCGTGCGCCTGGAAGTGTTCCGGCAGCAGCTTGGCGTCTTCCATGAAGGCTTGGAACAGGTCGTTCACGATGCGCTGGGCCTTGACCGTCATCCGGTATACACGATGGTGATGGTACAGGTTCTGGCGCAGGAAGCGCTTGAGTTCCCGGTTCTGCCGCGCGATCTCCGGGCTGAAGCGGATCAGCGGCTCCGGGGAACGCCGGACCGCGTCCAGGCTGTCGACGCCGGCCGCCTGCAGGGCCTCGCGGCTGGCGGTGATCAGGTCCGAGACCAGGGTGTCGATCATGCGGCGTACCGTCTCGTGCCGCACGCGCCGGGGTTCCAGCCCCGGATAGCGGTGGCGCACCTGATCGTAACGGACGTGGAACAGTTCGACCTCGCAGAACTGCTCCATGGTCAGGAGCCCGGCGCGCAGACCATCGTCGATGTCGTGATTGTTGTAGGCGATCTCGTCCGCGACGTTCGTGAGCTGCGCTTCCAGGCTGGGCTGACCGCCAACGAGGAACCGCTCGGCGACCGGCCCCAGCCGGCGGGCATTCTCCTGCGCGCAGTGCTTGAGGATCCCTTCGCGGGTCTCGAAGGTCAGGTTCAGACCGTCGAATTCGGCGTAGTGCTGCTCCAGCAGGTCCACGATGCGCAGGGATTGCAGATTGTGTTCGAAACCGCCGTGCTCGCGCATGCAGTTGTTCAGCGCACGCTGGCCGGCATGCCCGAAGGGCGTGTGTCCGAGGTCGTGCGCCAGCGCGATGGCCTCGGTCAGGTCCTCGTTCAGGCCCAGCGCCCGGGCGCTGGAACGCGCGATCTGTGCGACTTCGAGCGAGTGGGTGAGGCGGTTGCGGAACAGGTCTCCTTCGTGGCTGACGAAGACCTGGGTCTTGTATTTCAGTCGCCGGAACGCGGTGCTGTGCACGATGCGGTCGCGGTCGCGCTGGAATTCGCTGCGGTGGTTGGGGGGCGGCTCGGGGTAGCGTCGGCCGCGCGAACGCTCGGCAATCGCCGCATAGGGCGCCAGCCGGGAGGCGCCGTGGTCCCGTTCCGAGATGGACTCAGTCGGCACCGGCGGCAACGGGAGTGGTGGCGGGCAGGGTGGCCGCCAGTGCCTCTGCGGGGAATTCGGCCGTGACCACTGCGGCGCCGATGGCTTTCAGCAGCACCAGTCGCAGGCGGCCGTCCATCACCTTCTTGTCGATCGCCATCAGCTCGCGGAACCGCGCGGCGTCGATCTCCGCGGGCGGGTGCAGCTGCAGGCCCGCGCGGGCAATCAGATCCTCGGCGCGCTGCCTTGCCGTGGGGTCAAGCCAGCCCATCGCCTCCGACATCCGGGCGGCCATCGCCATCCCGGTGCCGACGGCCTCGCCATGCAGCCATTGGCCGTAGCCCATGCCGGTCTCGATCGCGTGGCCGAAGGTGTGTCCGAGGTTGAGCAGCGCGCGGCGCCCGGACTCGCGTTCGTCGGCGGCGACGACCTCCGCCTTGCAGGCGCAGGAGCGGTGGATCGCCTCGATCACGATCTCTGGTTCCAGCGCGAGAAGGCGGTCGATGTGTGCCTCGAGCGAGGCGAAGAACCCCGGGTCCTGGATCAGGCCGTACTTGATCACCTCGGCGACCCCGGCGCGCAGTTCGCGGACCGGCAGCGTGCGCAGGGTGTCGATGTCGATGATCACCGCGCGGGGCTGGTGGAAGGCCCCGATCATGTTCTTGCCCAGGGGATGGTTGACCCCGGTCTTGCCGCCGACCGAGGAATCCACCTGCGAGAGCAGGGTGGTCGGCACCTGGATGAAGTCGATGCCCCGCTGGTAGATCGCCGCGGCAAAGCCCGCGATGTCGCCCACCACGCCTCCGCCAAACGCGATCAGGGTGCTGCCGCGGTCGAGACGCGCTTCCAGCATGCGCGTCAGGATGGATTCCACCGTGGCGAGGGTCTTGAAGCGCTCTCCGTCCGGGAGGTCGATCCAGGTGACCGGATGTCCGTCGAGCAGGGCCCTGAGCCGGTCTCCGTGAAGGGGTGCAACGGTCTCGTTGCTGACCACGACCAGACGCTGGCCGCGCAGGTGGGGCGCGAGCGGTGCAGGGTCGTTGAGCAGTCCGCTGCCGATGTGGATCGGATAGCTCCGCGCACCGAGATCGACGTTCAGGGTCTTCATGGCGGGAATGATAACGTGACCGCCGCGGGCTGCGTAGGCGCATATCGGCTTTTTCTTTGAAAAGCTTTGATCTATCATTGCGGGTTCTGTTTTATGGCCGAAGGCAGCCGGCGGCCCCGGGTGCCCATATCAACCAGTCGTTACGGAGAAGCTATGCCCCACGTTCGAGTACGCGAAAACGAGCCCTTTGAAGTCGCCCTGCGGCGGTTCAAGCGCACCTGCGAAAAGGCAGGTGTGGTTTCCGAGGTCCGCCGTCGCGAGTTCTACGAGAAGCCCACCACCGAGCGCAAGCGCAAGGCAGCGGCCGCCGTGAAGCGTCAACTCAAGCGGAATTCCCGTGACATCACCCGCCGCGTGCGGATGTATTGAT
>SKQM01000196.1 GCA_007119005.1 Thioalkalivibrio sp. | reverse complement strand
TGTAACCATCGAAAACGATCTCCGCGTAGGCGATGTCGTGCACCAGCCAGATGTGGTACTCCCGGCAGATTTCCACCACCTGCTCGAAAAAGTTCAGGTCCACGCACTGGGTGGTCGGGTTGGCGGGAAAGTTCAGGATCAGCATCTTCGGCCGCGGCCACGAATCCTGGATCGCCCGGTGCAGCTCGGCGAAGAAATCCACATCGGGCGTCAGCGGCACGTGGCGCACGTCCGCCCCGGCGATCACGCAACCGTAGGGGTGAATCGGATAGGCAGGGTTCGGCACCAGCACCGCGTCCCCGGGTCCGAGGATCGCCAGCGCCAGGTGCGCCAGACCTTCCTTGGAGCCGATGGTCACGATCGCCTCGGTCTCGGGATCCAGATCCACGTCGAACTGGGACTTGTACCAGCGGGTGATCGCGCGGCGCAGCCGGGGAATCCCCTTGGACACCGAATACCGGTGCGTATCCCCGCGCTGGGCGACCTCGACCAGCTTGTCCACGATGTGCTGGGGTGTCGGCTGGTCCGGATTGCCCATGCCGAAGTCGATGATGTCCTCGCCACGAGCTCGGGCCTCGGCCTTCAACTGGTTCACGATGTTGAAGACGTAGGGCGGCAGGCGCTCGATGCGGGGAAAGACGTCGGTCACGGGTGGCTTCCTGGGTCGTGTGTGGGGGCCGCCGAACCGGGGCAGCCGCCCCATGCGGCGAAAACGGATCAAAGTATAACCCGTCGAAACGCCTGTCAACGCGAATGCGGAACCGCCCCTGGTGACGGCAACGAGCGTGCGCGGCACACGGCTGGCGACGGCCAATCCCCCCGGATTCAGGGCTGCTTGCCGCGATCGGCTTATGCCTTTAGTTTGGCCGCATGCAGATCACGCAGATCAACGGCGAAGAACAGCACATGGTCACCGGCTACGCGCCCGACCACGTGGCCGTGAACGGAGTGCGCTACTCGGCAAGCCTGATCCTTCGCCCCGAAGCCGTTCTTCCATCCTGGCCGGTCAGCGATGCCGCGCAACTCCGGGTCGAGGATCTCGAGTGGATCCGCGCGCGCCCTCCCGAGATTCTGCTGCTCGGCACCGGCTCGAGGCAGGTCTTCCCCGCCCGCGCCGTGTGGCGCGAACTGCGGATGGAACCCTGGGGCATCGAGATCATGGACACTGCGGCGGCGTGCCGGACGTATAACCTGATTGTCGCCGAGGGGCGCACCGTGGCGGCCGCCCTGATCGTCGATTCCTGAGCCCCGGTTCAGGAACGGGGCAGCAGTACGTCCTCCGACAGGCCTCGGGCGCGCAGCAGTCGGCGCAGCCGCTTCAGCGCCTCCATCTGGATCTGCCGGACCCGTTCCCGCGTCACCCCGATCTCGGCGCCCACCTGCTCCAGCGTGCAGCGCTCGAAGCCATGCAGGCCAAAGCGCCGGACCAGCACCTCACGCTGCTTCTGGTCCAGTTCCTCGAGCCACGCGGCGACCAGGTTGCGGATGTCCTCGTCTTCCAGCAGTGCTGAAGGACCCGCGGAGTTCTCGTCGGGAAGGATCTCGGTCAGTGAACGGTCCCCGTCGGGGCCCACGGCGATATCGATCGACGTCGACGGCTCCGACATCGCCCGCAGCTTCTGGATCTCGCCGACAGGCTTGCCCATGCGCGTCGCCAATTCCTCCTCGGTGGGCTCCCGCCCCAGTTCCTGCATCATGCCCCGGGAGACCTTGCTCTGGGCGCGCAGTTCCTTGCTCACGTGCACCGGGATCCGGATGGTGCGCGCCTGGTTCATCAGTGCGCGTTCGATGGTCTGCCGGATCCACCAGGTCGCGTACGTGGAAAAGCGGAACCCGCGCTCCGGGTCGAACTTCTCGACCGCGTGCATCAGGCCGAGATTGCCCTCCTCGATCAGGTCCAGCAGGGCGAGCCCGCGATTCATGTACCGGCGCGCGATCTTCACCACCAGCCGCAGGTTGCACTCGATCATGCGCTGGCGGCCTTTGGGATCCCCCGCACGCGCCAGGCGAGCGAAGTAAACCTCTTCCTCCGGGGTCAGCAGCGGCCGAAACTCGATGTCGCGCAGGTAGAGCTGGATGGCGTCGAGTTCGGCTGGCCCGGCATCGTGCTGAATGCGATCCACCGTACTGACCAGAACCGTCTCTTCTTCGGCCAGACGTTCCTCATCCTCGGAATCCAGGCCAAGCTCAGCCCCGGCCTGATCCGCATCGTCTTTGGGAGCCAGGTCCGTCTCGGCCTCCGTCAACTCGTGGGGTATCTGCTTCCGGAATCGGTTCTGTGAGGACATCGGCCGGAACTTCTCCATCTGAACGCCGGCATCTAACGCCGGGGAAGATAACGCGTCGGATCGACGGGCGCACCATCGAGCCGGATTTCAAAGTGCAGCATGGGCCGATCCGCCCCGGAATCGCCCAGACGGGCGATTCGTTCGCCGGTGCGCACGCTCTGACCTTCGCGCACCAGCAATTCCTCGTTGTGCCCGTAAGCACTGATGAAACGGGCATCGTGTTTGATGATGATAAGCCGGCCATAACCGACCAGTCCACTTCCGGCATATACCACCTCGCCACTGGACGCCGCGCGGACGTCGTCCCCGCGCTGCCCGCCGATGGCGATGCCGCGGCGGGTCATCGCGCTGTTGCTGAAGCCGCGAATCACCGGACCGTCGGACGGCCACTGCCACTGGGGTGCACCCGTCGCGGCGACCGGGCCTGATGCCGGGCGTGGCGGTGGTGCAGCCGCGACAGGCGGGCTTGGCGCCGGACGCGCAGGCGCGGGCGGCACCGTTGCCGGCCTCGGAGCCGGAGCAGGCGCGGTCGACGCCGCGCCTCCCGTCATCGGTGCTGCCCCGGCGAGTCGAATCCGCTGTCCTGGATAGATCAGGTACGGCGGGCCGATGCCATTGCGTCTTGCGACATCCCGCCAGTCCAGGCCATGCCGCGTTGCGATCCGGTACAGCGTCTCGTCGCGGCGCACCACGTGCGTGGCCGGGGCGCTGCCCGGTGCCGTTGCCGTCGGGGTGCCGGGCGCGCGCGTCGCGCAGCCCGAGGACAGGGCCGTCGCGAAGCCGAGCATGATCCCGAAGAGGAGATGTACCGGACGCATCAGTCCATGAGGGTGAAGATAATGATGGCCGCCGCCAACAGGAAGACCGAGAGCCAACCGAGACGTTCCATGTACGGACGCAGGTGTCGGTCCGCGTGCGGGCCCAGCCAGGCCATCAGCAGCCCGACGGCGAAGAAGCGGGCGCCCCGACCCAGCGCCGAGGCGATCACGAAGGGCAGCAGCGGCATTGCCAGTGCACCAGCCGTCACCGTGAACAGCTTGTAGGGTATCGGTGAGAAGCCGGCGATCAGCACCACCCAGACACCCCAGACCGCGAACCACTCCTTGGCCAGCTCCAGGTTGTCACCATGCCCCATGTCGCTGATCCACGGTGACACGAGCTCGAAAGCAAGCGCCCCGATCACGTAGCCGAGAACCCCACCCAGCACCGAGAACAGCGTCGTGAGCGCCGCCAGCCGCAATGCCTCCCGCGGCCGCGCCGCGGCCATCGGCGCCAGCATCACATCGGGCGGCACCGGAAAGAACGAGGACTCGGCGAAGGAAAGTCCCGCCAGGTAACGCGTCGCATGGCGGTGACGCGACCATTCCATCACGCGGTCGTAAAGTGGCTCGAAGATCCTCAATGTTCCGCTCCCGACAGCATCGGCACGAAACAGACCGTGTCGAGCAGGTCCCGCACGAAGGCCTCGGCGGTGTGGGTGTAACGCACGAGCTGCTGGCGCCCGTCGACGCCCTCCACCGGCGCAACCAGCCTGCCCCCCGGCGCCAGCTGCGTCAGCAGCTCGTGGGGCACCTCGCGCGGTGCGGCGGTCAGCAGGATGCCGTCGAAGGGCGCCTTGGCGGGCCAGCCCTGCGCTCCATCGCCGTGCAGCAGGCTGACGTTGTTGATCCTCAGACGGGTGAGCAGCTCGCGGGCGGAGCGGCTCAGGGCCCGGATCCGTTCCACCGAATACACCCGGTCGACCAGATGCGCAAGCACCGCGGCCTGGTAGCCGGACCCGGAGCCCACCTCGAGCACGGTGTGGACGGGACCACCCTCGAGCAGTGCCTCGGTCATGCGCGCGACGATGAACGGCTGTGACACGGTCTGCTTGTAGCCGATCGGGAGAGCGATGTTCTCGTAGGCGCGGTGCACAAGTGCCTCCTCCACGAACAGGTGCCGGGGGACCTGCCGGATCGCCTCCAGCACTGCGGTGTCGCGGATCCCGAGGTCTGCGAGCTGTTTCACCAGCCGGTCGCGTGCACGTTGCGAGGTCAGGCCTGCCCCGAGGATGTCAATCGCCACTGGCATCGCCCTCCAGCCAACGGCCCACGGTATCAATCGCCTCGAACTGGGTCAGGTCCACCTGGATCGGCGTCACCGACACGAAGCCCTCGCGCACCGCGAAGAAATCCGTACCCGGGCCTGCATCCTGTTCGGGTCCGGCCGGCCCAACCCAATAGATCGGCCGACCGCGCGGATCGGTCGTCTGCACCACCGACTCTGACTTGTGCCGATGGCCGAGCCTTGTCGCCTGCACGCCCTTGATCTGGTCGAAGGGCAGATCCGGGACATTCACGTTCAGGATGGTCGCCGCCGGCAACGGCACCCGGTGCAGCCGGTCGAGCAGGTTCAGCACCACCCGTGCGGCGGCATCGTAATGCTGCGTGCGCGGACCGATGAGCGACACCGCGATCGCGGGCAGGCCGAGGAAACGCCCCTCCATCGCCGCGGCAACCGTCCCCGAATACAGCACGTCGTCGCCCAGGTTGGCGCCTGCGTTGATTCCGGAGATCACCAGATCCGGTTCGCGTTCGAGCAGGCCGGTGATCGCGAGATGCACACAGTCGGTGGGTGTGCCGTCCACTCCGATGTCTCCGTTCTCCAGGTGCTGGGCACGCAGCGGATGCACGAGAGTCAGGCTGTTGCTCGCGCCGCTGCGGTCACGATCCGGCGCGACCACACGCACCTCCGCGACGTCGCGGAGGTGGCGGGCCAGGCACTGAATGCCGGGCGCGTGGATGCCGTCATCATTGCTGACCAGGATACGCATGGGCGAACAAACGGGGGATGGAGCCGCCTAATATACTGGAAACGATCGGCCGCGCACCGAATCCGGCGCGACAGGCGGTATGCGCTGTGCTCGGCCCGGCCTGTTCCGCCAGTTAGCCCACTCCTCAGGCCACGGGACAGCGGATGAAATCGGACGAAGACCCCAACGACATCGGACACTTCCTGCGCGCGATCGGCGAGGTCCGGCGCCTGGAGCACGATCGCGCCGACGTCCGCCCGCCGGCCCCCGCCGCGCGAGCAGTGAAGCGGCGCGAGGACGAGGTCGCCGTGCTGCACGATCTCCTCAGCGATCCGGTGAATGCCACCGACCTGCAGCCGGGGGATGAACTGCGTTTCGTCCGACCCGGCGTCAGCCGCCGGGTATTCCGCAATCTGAGGCGCGGCCAGTACCGGGTCCAGGAAGAACTGGACCTGCACGGACTGTTCGCCGGCGAGGCGCGCAGGACCGTCGCCGCATTCCTCGGCGAGGCGCGCGCCGCCGGACACCTCTGCGTGCGTGTCGTGCACGGCAAGGGCCTGCGGTCCCGTCAGCAGGGACCGGTGCTGAAGGGGCTGCTGGATCACTGGCTGCGGCAGCGCGACGACGTCCTCGCGTTCTGCTCAGCACTGCCGGCCCACGGCGGAACCGGGGCGGTCTACGTGCTACTCCGCCGCGAGGGAGAGCGAAAGCCGTGACGCCGCACCGCAGACAGATGTGTGTGTCGAAGACCGCATCATTGGTCCGGCAACATCGGGCAGGCATTGCGGTAATGCCAGGATGTCCGTAGTGTACTGGGCTCGCGGAATGACCTGTGGGACTGGGCAACGGGGACCGCACCCGACGCCTTGCAAACCTGCGGCTTCCGATGCAATATCTGTACAACTGCTGTACACGCTGGCAGAACGCGACCAGATGAGGGCCTACATGATGAACAGATGGAAGTTGCTTCCCATTGCATTCGCTCTCGCCGCCTTTGCCCCGGCCCAGGCGGAGTTCGTCGATGAACGCATCGCGGCTAGCCAGGCCGCCATTCAGACGTTCGCATCGACGCTGCAGGGTCACCTGATGGAGGCGATGCAGGAGGGTGGACCACCCAAGGCGATCGACGTCTGCCGTCAGCGAGCCCCCGAAATCGCCGAGGATCTCTCCGCCGAGACGGGCTGGAGCGTCGGGCGCACCAGCCTCAAGCTGCGCAACCCCGACAACGCGCCGGACGAGTGGGAACGGGCGGTGCTCGAGGACTTCGACGCCAGGCGTGCGCAGGGCGTCCCCGCTTCCGAGCTGTCGCGGTATGAGATCGTCGAGGACGGCGACGAGCAGGTGTTCCGCTTCATGCGGGCGATTCCCACGGCCGGCCTCTGCCTGACCTGCCACGGCACCGAACTGGGTGGCGATATCCAGCACGCACTGGAACGGCTGTACCCCGCGGATCAGGCCGTCGGTTATTCGGAAGGCGACGTGCGCGGCGCGTTCACCATCATCCAGCGCATGTAGCACCGTCTCGCGCGACCCGTCTCCACCTCACCACGCAAGGGCTGCGCACTCCGCAGCCCTTTTCTTTTCCACCCGGGAATAGAACGCTCCCCCGCACTACCGACCGCGTGTGCTACATTTCCGGCTTGATCAGCCATCTGAATTTCGGGCCTTTTGCCCGGGAAAGACCGGAATATGACCCGATCCATCGACGCAGAACTCCTGGCCCTGGCGGTCGACGCATCCAACGACGGCATCGTGATCGCGGAGCAGGAGGGGCATGACAACATCCTGATCTACGTGAACCGAGCCTTCGAGGAACTCACCGGATACACGGCGGACGAGATCCTGTACCGCGACTGCCGCTTCCTGCAGGGGGACGACACCGATCAGGAGGGCGTGCGGCAGATCCGTGCCGCGCTGGAGGAAGGCAAGCCCTGTCGAGTGATCCTGCGCAATTACCGCAAGAACGGCTCGCTGTTCTGGAACGAGTTGTCGATCACCCCGGTGTATAACGACGACGACCAACTGACCTACTACATCGGCATCCAGAAGGACATCACGGACCGCGTCGAGGCGGAAGCACGCGCGGAACGCGCGGAACGCGCGCTCGCCGCAGCTCGCGCGGCTGATCCGAAAGGGGCCTGAGCCTCCCGCGGTCGGCCCCCGACCCATCCCGTTTCAGCTGTCCCCCGAGAGCACGGCAATCGCCCCGGCGACACCGGTCGCGTATTCCCCCGGCCCGAGTTCGACCTCCAGAAGCAGGTCGTCATCGGATTCCCACCGCCACGACAGCTGCCGCGGCCGCATCCGCAGCGGCCGGCGCGCGTGGCTCGTCTCCGCCCGCTCCAGGCCGCGCGCCAGTTCCGCGCGGGCTTCGGCAATGGCGACCTCCAGTTCACGCACCGCCCCGGTCGTGCCGGGACCGCCCTGCCCCCACAGTGGCCCGGTGGGGTGGACATCCAGGCGATCGCAACGCTCCCGCAGCACCGCATCGACTGTCTCGACCGGAAAGATGCTGCCGCAGCCATCGAGGTTGGCCAGATCACCCGGAAGCAGCCGGTCCCAGCTGCCATCCTCGACCCGCACCCGGAGTACCGCGTTGAAGATCTCCGCGCGGGCGGCGGACAGGTACAGGCTGCGCTGGTTGCGCTTCGGCGGCCGCGACCGCCCGGCGAACCAGGCCCGGGCACGTTCCAGATTGCTGTACCCAAAGCGTTGTTCCCCGAAATAATCCGGAAGACCCCGCTGCCGCATGCGCTCCAGCAGCGTGTCGGCGGCAGCCCGGTCGCCGTGAACCTCCCGCAGCCGCAAACGGAAGCGGTTTCCCGCCAGATGCCCGGTTTTCAGCTTGCGCGAGTGGCGGCGGCCCGCCAGGATCTCGATGCCGGTGGGCGGATCCGCCGACCAGTCCGGCTCCGCCCGCCCTGGAAGCTGCACGCTGAACCACTGGGTCGTGACGGCATGACGGTCCTTGCGCCCGGCGTAGCCGACGGCGGAACGGGGAACCCCGGCCGCCCTGGCAAGCCATTCCGCAACCGTCTCGCTGTTGTGGCCCGTCTTGCGGATCTGCAGCCACACGTGCTCACCCTCACCCTGCGGTTCCGTGGCGGGAATCTCGTCGACCCGGAAATCCTCGGGTGCGGACCGGATCCGCGCGCGCAGGGGAATCGTCCAGGGATATAACGGTCCTTCCGTGACATCGGCCCGCATCATCCACCCTTCCCGCGAGCCGGCATGGCCGGGCTCCGCGCGGGTTCCGCGACCCGATCGCGAAGGTAAACGGGCTGGGCCTGTTCCGGTGGCACCGCCTCGCCACGGGCATACGCGGCGGCCCCCAGGATCGCCACCTCGCGCGCACAAGGCAGCGCCGCGGCATCGACCTCGGGCGCCTCCAGACCCAGCCGCGGGGCCAGCCCGCGATGCGCGCCCAGCCCGCTGCCCAGCGCCAGGCGCAGGCCGGCTCCCCAGTTCACGCGCACATCCTCCGGCGCCGCCAGGTGCTCGGCCGCAGCCGCCACCAGCCCATCCGGACCCGGGCACAACAGCGACCAGTACACTTCCTTCATGCGCGCATCCAGTACCGCGAGGATCTCGCTCGCGCCGCGGTCCGCTCCCTGCTGGCCCAGCGCAGCCAGGGTCGACACCGGCACCACCGGGATCCCGGTCGCGAAGGCCAGGCCCTGCGCGACCCCCAAACCCAGCCGGACCCCGGTGAATGCCCCCGGCCCGCGCCCCACCGCAACCGCATCCAGCTCTGCCGGCTGCAACCCGGCCTCCGCGAGCAGCCGCTGCACCTGCTGCAGCACCAGTTCCCCGTGACGCCGCGCGGCCTCACGCTCGAGCAGCCAGCGCAGGTCACCGTCGATCCAAAGCGCCGCCGAACAGGCCTCGGTGGCCGTTTCCAGCGCGATCAGGCGCATGTGTCGACTCCTCTTCGCTGTCTTGCTGCCTGCAGAAAGGCCAGTGCCGCGGCGGGATCGCGGGATTCGTGGAAGCGCGGCAGGCTGCGCAGAAACTGGCGCCCGTAGGGCTTGCCGGTCAACCGCGGGTCGCACAGGGCCAGCACGCCGGCGTCGTCGGCGTCACGAATCAGACGACCCACGCCCTGCTTCAGGGCCAGCACTGCCTGCGGCAACTGGAAGTCCATGAACGCGTTTCCGCCCGCGGCCTCGATGGCGGCGGTTCTTGCCTGCAGCACCGGATCGTTGGGTGCGGCGAACGGGAGGCGGTCGATGATCACGATCGACAGCGCGTCGCCGCGGATGTCCACTCCCTCCCAGAAACTGTGGGCCCCGAGCAGCCACGCATTACCCGACGCACGGAAATTCTCCAGCAGTTCGGCCCTCGGCCGCTCCCCCTGCACCAGCAGCGGCCGGTCCGGCGGGAGCCGATCCCGCAGCAGTGCGGCGGCCTCCCGCAGCGCCCGGTGGCTGGTGAACAGGAAGAAACCACCCCCAGGGTTGCCGGCTAGCAAAGGCCAGGCCCAGTCGATGCACGCACGGGTGTAGCCGGGCAGATTCGGATTCGGCAGCGGCTGCGCGGGCAGCGCGAGACAGGCCTGCCGCGCAAAATCGAACGGGCTGTCGAGACGTTCCGCACGGACATCGTCGGGCAACCCCAGGCGCCGCGCCGCATGCCGGAAGTCCTCGCCGACGGCCAGGGTCGCCGAGGTGAAGATCCAGCTGGCCGGGCTGCGGGCACGCTGCTCCGCCAACGGCCGGGCGGCATCCAGCGGCGTCCGATGCAGCATCAGGCTCTGCCGGAAGCGCTCAACCCATCGGACGGTTCCCGGAGTTTCCTCCAGCCAGCCGAGCAGCCGCGCACGCAGCGCGGAGCAGCGCGATCGCGCCTGTTCCAGTCCGGGTCCGCGCTGCGCCGCCACTCGCAATCCCTCCTCCAGGGCCTCCAGTGCCGCGTCCATTCCGGACAGCGCATCCAACACCTCCGCCTGATCGGACACCTCGGTCCAGGCGGCACGGCCGGGCCAGCCCTCGGAACAGTCGAGCAACGCGGAAGCCGCCTTCTGCAGACCCGATACCCGGTCGCGCAGGTCCACCATGTCGGGGGCATCCCGCTCCATCTCCCGCGTCACGTCCCGGCCGAGGTCCCGGGCCGCGCGCGTACCGAAGGCCAATCCGAAGAACGCGCCGGCGATCTCCGGCAACTGGTGCGCCTCGTCCACGATCACCACCTCGACCTGCGGCAACAGCTCACCGAACCCCTCGTCCTTCAGGGCCATGTCCGCGAGCAGCAGGTGGTGATTCACCACCACCAGTTCCGCCTCCTGCGCCCGACGCCGGGCACGGATGACGAAGCATTCGTTCAGCCTGGGACACTCGCCACCGAGGCAGTTGTCCACCGTGGAGGTGACCTGCGGCCAAAGCGGTGCATCCTCCGCCAGGATCCCTGCCTGGGTCAGGTCGCCGGTCCGCGAGGTTCCCGCCAGACGGCGCAGTTCCCGGATCGTCTCCGCCTGTCGGCCGCGCCCGGCTGCATCGGCCGCGGCCGATTCCAGCCGGTAGTGGCAGAGATAGTTCGAGCGCCCCTTCAGCAGCGCAGTCTTGGGCCGGCGGCCCAGTGCCTCGCAGACCATCGGGAGATCCTTGTCGAAGAGCTGGTCCTGCAGCGTCTTGGTGCCGGTGGAGATCAGGACCCGGCGCGACGAGAGCAGCGCCGGCACGAGGTAAGCAAAGGTCTTCCCCACGCCAGTCGCCGCCTCGACCAGCAGCGCATCGGATTCGGTGTCGATGGTCTCGGCAACCAGTCCGGCCATCACCTGTTGCGGCTCGCGCGGGTGAAATCCCGGCACCGCGCGCGCGAGGATGCCCCCCGTGCGCAGGGCGTCGCGCGCACGCTCGGCGGCCTCCGCCGCCGCTTCAGCCAAGCGCCCGCTCCAGGCGCCGCACCTCGTCGAGCGCCCGGCGTGCGCCTTCCGCATCGCCCATGCCTTCGCGGGCTGCAGCGATGACTCGCCAGTTCGCGAGCGTGAGGCCGCGGTCCGCGGGTCCGAGCTGCAGCGAGCGTTCCGCCATGCGCTCGGCCTGCTCGAATTCGCCCTGCTGCAGGCGAACCTGCGCCAGGCGGTTCCAGAGTCCTGCATCCCGTGGCGCGATGCGCAGCGCTCTCTCCAGCTGCAGCCCGGCAAGGCGCAGATCGCCGGCCGCAACCGCCTGCTCGGACTGTGCGGCCAGCGCGAGCGCCGCCGGTGCGGTCGGCGCCGGCTCCTCGGGTACGGCCGGGAACGCTGGCACCGGCTCCGCCTCTTCTGCCGGCAACGGCAGCGGATCCACCGGAGCCACCACGACCCCGGTCTCCGCCGGGATCCCGGGCCGCGGAGCCGGCACTGCACAGGCCGCGAGTCCTGCGGCGGCCAGCAGCACGATGGCCAAACGGCCAGCCCGGAGCGTAGCCACGGACATTCCCTCGAACACCTGCGTCATCGCCTCCACCTCTCAAGCCAGTTACCACCGTCGTGATCCGCCCCTGCCGTGCCGAGATCGCAGTCGGCGCGGACCCTGGGGGCGGAATCCCGCCAGAAGGGTAACGTGATCCGGTCTGGACAGGCATCGGTGTCCGCGCGCAGTCCCGACACCCGGTCGACTTGCTGCACCCGAATCTCCGGATGATGCCCGAAACTCAGCGAGCCACCGGGAAACGCCGCCATCGACCGCACCCAGATGGGGACCGCACCGGCCCCGCCGGTCAGGCCAATGGGCCGGTTGTCGTCCAGACCCAGCCAGACCACCATCAGGAAACGGTCGTCGAACCCCGCGAACCAGCTGTCGCGAAAATCGCTGGAGGTGCCGGTCTTCCCCGCGACGATGCGCCCCGGCATCCGGCGGCCGATCTGTCGCCCCGTGCCCTGCGTGGTCACGTCATGCAGGGCCTGGTTGACCAGCCGCACCGCGCCGTCCGGCACCGCACCCCGCAACTCCAGGCTGTAATGCGACAACTGCTTGTTCTCCGCGTCGAGCACGTCACGGATTGCGCGGCTTCGGGTCGCGTAGCCGCCGTTCGCAAGGGCCTGGTAGAGCGTCGCCACTTCCAGCGGCGACAGGTCCAGCGCGCCGAGGGCCAGCGAAGGCAGCGCCGCCGGGCTGCGCTCCAACCCCAGCGTCTGCAGCAGGCGGATCACCTGCGAGATGCCGATCTGCTGGGCGAGCCGCACGGTGGCGACGTTGTAGGACTGTACCAGCGCCTCCCAGACCGTCACCTGCCCGTGGAACTCGCGATCGAAATTCTGCGGTGACCAGGGCTCGCCGTGCGGCAGTTGCAACGTCAGTGGCCCATCGTCCAGCAGCGTCGCCAGGGTGTAGCGCTCGGGGTTCGACAGGGCGGCGAGGTACACGAAGGGCTTGAGCAATGACCCGACCGGACGCCGCGCCTCGACCGCGCGATTGAAGCCGGGGAAGCGCGGATTGCTGTCGCCGACCAGTGCCAGAACCTCCCCTGCCAGCGGATCGGTGACCACCGCCGCTGCCTGCAGCGGATCGCGGATACCGCGTGCCTGCACCAGCTCCGCGACACCCTCGGTCAGGTGCTTCTCGAGAGTCAGCTGGATACCAGGATCCAGCGTGGTGAAGATGCGCAGCCCCTCGCTGCGCAGATCTTCGTCGCGGTACTCGGTGCGGAGCTGCCGCCGCACCAGGTCCAGGAACGCGGGGAAATGGCCCTCCCCACGCGGCACCCGGGGCGTCACGCCCAGCGGCTGCGACAGCGCCACCTCGATTTCGTCCGGCGCGGCCAAGCCCTCGCGGAGCATCCGTTCCAGCACGCCATTGCGCCGCGCAAGCGCACGCTCCGGGAAGCGGCGCGGGTCGTAGTAGCTCGCCCCGCGTGCCAGACCGACCAGCAGTGCCAGCTGGTCCAGTTCCAGTTCGTGCAGGCGCCGCTGGAAATAGAATTCCGCCGCCAGGCCAAACCCGTGGATCGCCCGGTCGCCGGACTGCCCGAGGAAGACTTCGTTCAGATAGGCCTCGAGGATCTCTTCCTTGGAGTAGCGGTACTCGAGCAGAACGGCCATCACCGCCTCGTTGATCTTCCGCTTCAGGCTCTGCTCGTGGGTCAGGTAGAAGTTCTTCACCAGCTGCTGGGTCAGCGTACTGCCACCCTGGACCGTGCGCCCGGCGCGCAGGTTGGCCCAGGCCGCACGCAGGATCCCGATCGGATCGACGCCGCGGTGGGCTAGAAAGCGGCGGTCCTCGGTAGCCAGCAGGGCTCCGACGAGGCCGTCGGGCACCTCCTTCAGGTTCACCAGCACGCGGTCCTCGCCGTGGGTGGGGTAGATGCTGCCGATGAGCATGGGCTCGACACGCATCAGATCGACGCTGCCCCGCTGGTCGCGCAGGTCGGTGATCACGCCGCTGCCGAAGCGGATCTGCACCGAGCGGGCCGGTTCCGGCCCGTCGCTGAACACGAACGGGCGGGTGTGCAGCGATGCCTCGTTGCCGCGGATCCGGAACTGTCCCGGGCGGGCGTCCCCCTCGTGGTAGTTCAGCGCCTCGAGTTCGAGGCGCAGCAATTCCGGCGTCAGCGCACGGCCCACGTAGAGTTCCAGGGGACGGGCGAATACACGGGCTGGAAGGGCCCAGCGCTTGCCCTCGAAACGCTCCCGGATCTCGCGGTCCATCTGCTGTACATGCAGGCCCCCGATCCCGAGGGCCACCAGCAGCAGGCCAAGGGTGAACCACGCCCCGGCGGCCAGCGCGCGGCTGAACCGCGACCGGAGGCGGGAAGGTGTGCGGCGTCGGGGCATGATCGTGATCGATTTCGGTGAAAGCGCAATGGTAACCTGAGCCGCGAGCGCCTTTCAGAGATCCGTGCGCAAGCCCCCTGCCTCCTCAACCGGCGTACCGTCATGAATCCACTCGAACGCCAGCAGCACCTGCTCCGGAACCTCGCGGAACCGCCCAGGTTCCCGCACCCCGCCAGCGCGGTGGAGCGCATCGAGACCCACATCTCCACCGTGCTGCTGGCGGGCGAGCACGCGTACAAGGTCAAGAAACCGCTGGACCTCGGCTTTCTCGACTTCTCCACTTTGGAAGCGCGCCAGCGCTTCTGCGCAGCGGAGCTGGAGATCAACCGCGCGCTGGCTCCCGGCATTTACCTCGACGTCGCGACCATCCGGGGCACTGCCGACTCCCCCCACATCGATGGCAAGGGGCCGGTGCTCGAATACGCCGTGCACATGCGCCGCTTCGACCGTGACCAGCAACTCGACCGTCTGCTCGAGGCCGGACGCCTCCCGGCCGCGGCGATGGATGAACTCGGCGCGATGGTCGCAGGCTTCCACGAGGGCGCGGACCGGGCCTCGGCGGATTCGGGACATGGCACCCCGGAGGAAGTCCTGGCACCGATGCTGGCCAACTTCGAGGCGCTCGAGCCCGTGGCCGACGCGGTGGCGGGACGGCGCGACCGGATGCGCACGCTCGAATCCTGGACCCGGCAGACATCCGCGCGTCTCGAACCCCTGCTCCGCGCGCGGCTGGCCCACGGATGCGTTCGTGCCTGCCATGGCGACATGCACCTCGGCAACATGGTTTACGTGACGGGCGACGAGGGCCAGCGACAGCTCGCGATCTTCGACGGCATCGAGTTCAACCCCTCGCTGCGCTGGATCGACGTCGCCTCCGAGATCGCCTTCCTCACGATGGATCTGCATGCACGCGGCGCACCGGGTCACGCGTACCGCGTGCTGAACGCCTATCTGGAGCGGCGCGAGGACTTCGACGCACTGTCGCTGCTGCCCTTCTACCAGGTCTACCGGGCGCTGGTCCGGGCCAAGGTCAATGCCATCCACGCCGCAGAGGCCGAGCTTGCGGAGGAACAGCGCCGCAAATGCGACGCGGAAGTCGAACGCTACCTGGCGCTGGCGAGCCACCTGCGGCTGCCGGGACAGCCGGGACTGATCCTGATGCACGGAATCTCCGGCAGCGGCAAGACCCACGTCAGCACCGCGATAATCGAACGTCTGGGTGCGATCCGGCTGCGCAGCGACGTCGAACGCAAGCGGATGATCGGACTCGCGCCCGATGACCGCCCGACGCCGGAGCAGCAGGCCGCGCTGTACGCTCCCGGGGGCATCGCTGCGGTTTACCGGCACCTGCTGGACCTTGCGGGGCGGCTGCTCGCAGAAGGCCAGGTGGTGGTCGTCGATGCGACTTTCCTGAAGCGCGAACAGCGCCAGCCATTCCAGCAGCTCGCCGTGGACCGTGACGCGGGTTTCGCGATCGTCCACTGCTCGGCGGACATCGAGACCCTGCGCGAACGGCTCCTGGCGCGCAGCAGGGACTCGGCTGACGCCTCGGACGCGGACACGTCGGTGATGGAGCGGCAGCGCGCACAGGCCGAGCCGCCGGGCGAGGGTGAGCCTTGCGTGCGCACGGAACCGGGGAACCCATTAAGGTGGGAGGCACTCGAAGCATTGGTCGGGCGGGGAACGGAACTGCACGAGAGCCGCGGGTGACAATCACCCCGCCGGGATCTAAGCTCGGCACTCATCGTGCGGCGCAGCCTCCAGGGGTGCAATGATGGCAGGCCCTGCGGCCGGTGCGCCGCGACCAAGGCCTCGCGCCCGGGCCAGGAACGGGCGTCAAGACGGTCGGGAGTGTAGTTTGATGTCCCAACGCCTCGCAGCGTTCGCCGCCCTGCTGCTCCTGCTTCCGGGCATCACCCATGCCGATGCGCTGTTGCGCTTCGTGGATAGCGAGGGCCAGCACTCCGAGATCCTGGTCAAGGGACCCTACGCGCGCATGGACATCGCCAACGGGGGCGGCAGCGCTGGTTTCATGCTCTTCAACGCCAACGACCGCTCGCTGTACATCGTCGACCAGACCAGCCGGACCTACATGGCCTTCGACGAGCGCACGATCGACGCGCAGGTGCAGGCAATGGAACAGATGATCTCGGAGATGCGGGCGCAGATCCAGCAGCTTCCGCGCGAGGCCCGCGCGGAGCTGGAGGCACAGCTCGGCCTCAGCGTCGGCGGAGGCCCGGTCGAGGTGCAGACCCGCAGGACCGGCCGCACGCAACAGATCGGCGGATTGCGCTGCGAGGAAAAGGAGATCCTGGTCGACGGACGGGTGCAGAGCGTCGCCTGTGTCACGGGCGCGGACGACCTCGGACTGTCGCGGCAGGACTACCAGACCGTGAACGCCCTGATGCAGCGGCTGTTCGACCTGTCGCGCCGGGCACTGGATGCCGGTGGCCCGATGGCCCGGGCAATGAGCTCGAACGTCCTGCCGGGACTCGACGGCGTTCCCCTGGAGGTCCGCCATGTCCGCGATGATCTGGTCACGCGCCTCGCCGGGGTATCCACCGATACACTGAGCCCGGAATTCTTCCGCATTCCCCAGAATTACCGGGAACAGGATCCCTTCTGACGTTTCATGGCAACGCTCCGCCAGACCGCCCTCCCCGCCCTGATGGTGATCGTCGCGACCTCGGCCTGCAGTTCCGGTGCGCCGCCGCGCGATGCCGGGCAGGCTGGGAGCACGCTGGGCATGGCCCCCGTGTCGGACACCGGCCTGGCCCGCTCCGAGGTCGTGCTTGCCGCACTCGGTCACATCGACGCGCCATACCGCTACGGTGGCCTCGACGCCAGCGGTCTGGACTGCTCCGCGCTGGTGCAGCGCGCCTATCGCCAGGCTGGGGTCGGGCACGTGCCCCGAACGACATCCGAACAGTCGCGCTCCGCCCGGCGCGTGCCGACCGCCCAGATCCAGCCCGGCGACGTGCTGTTCTTTGCCGCACGGGGGAATCGCATCGACCACGTCGGCGTCTTCATCGGTGACGGGCGATTCATCCACGCCCCCAATTCACGCGGGCAGGTCCGGATCGAGCCGCTCGCCTCGAGTTATTGGGAGCCGCGTCTGCGCAAGGCCGGGCATTTTTTCTATTAGGTGAATGCGGATCGGTGTCCTTGCATTGACCTGCCACCACACCCCACCAGCCAAGGGAATCCGTTATGCCTCTGTTCCGTTCCGCCATTCTTGCGGCCCTCGCCGCGCTGCTCGCCCTGCCCGCTGCACAGGCACAGGAACTCGTGCTCGAAACCGACGAACGCAGGATCTACGCGATCGAGGGCGAATTCGAGTTCTACCGGGAGATGCTCGAGTCCGCGATCACCGACGAAGGCATGGTGATCAATGCGGTCGGCCGGATCGCCGAGATGCTCGACCGCACCGGGGGTGATCTCGGTGACGCGAAAGCCCTCTACCTGCACGGCGAGTCGGTGGAATTCTGCAGCGCGATCTACTCCCGCCGGATGATGGAAGCCGACCCTCACAGCATCGTGTTCTGCCCCTATGTGATCGCGATCTATGAACTCGCTGCCGAGCCCGGTACCGTCTACATCGGTTATCAGCGCGTCCCGATCGTCGGTGACGAGGGCGCCCGCAAGGCGCTGCAGGACGTCGAGGATCTGCTCGATCGCGTGGTCAACAACGCGATGGCATTCTGAGCGTTTGCGAAACCGGCCATGGCCGGCCCCGGTTCACGCGGGTCGACGCGCGTGCGCGGGCCGGAAGGAGCGCACGCGCACCGGGTCCGTCTCCAGGTAGGGGCCCCCAATCAGGTCCACGCAATACGGGATCGCCGGAAACACGGCATCCAGGCACTCCGCGATCGCCGAGGGCTTGCCGGGAAGATTCACGATCAGCGCGCCGCCCCTGATGCCGGCGGTCTGGCGCGAAAGGATCGCGGTCGGCACGTGCTGTAGCGATACCGCCCGCATCTGCTCGCCAAAACCCGGCAACAGTTTCTCGCAGACGGCCTCGGTCGCCTCCGGCGTGACATCGCGCGGCGCGGGTCCGGTTCCGCCGGTCGTCACGATGAGGCAGCAGCCCTCGAGGTCGGCCAGAGCGGCGAGCGTGGCCTCGACTTCAAGCAGTTCATCAGGAATCACGCGCCGCACCGCCTCCCAGGACGTGGTCAGGGCCTCCTCCAGCCAGGCCTGGATCGCAGGCCCGCCCTGATCCTCGTATTCGCCACGGCTGGCCCGGTCGGAGACGGTCAGGATGCCGATGCGTGCGGGTGGGTTCATGCTCATTGCCTCGCTGTCTTCGCGTGATCGGCCCGGCGACCCGATACCGCTCGGGCTAACTGTCATGGCACACCACCACTCCGGACGCCGACAGCCCCTTGCCCCGCCCGCGGGGGGTTGGGCAGGGGGCGCGGCACCGACCCTTCAGCCCAGCGCCGCGTGCAGTTCCAGGTATTCGCGCGTCACCTTGTGCCGGGGATCCAGGTGAATCATGGGGGTGGAATGTCCGTGTGATTCGCGGATCTTCACCGAGGCCGACAGGTAGGGCTTGAGTACCGGCAGTCCCTCCTGATCCAGTTCGTCGACGATCCTGCGCGGCAGCGACGCGCGCGACTGGAACTGGTTCACGATGATCCCCTCCACCGAGAGTCCGCGGTTGTGATCGAACCGGATCTCCTGCACGTTCTCCATCAGCGTGTACAGCGCTCGGCGCGAGAAATCGTCACAATCGAACGGAATCAGGCAGCGATCCGCCGCGATCAGCGCCGATCGGGTAAAAAATGCGAGCGCCGGCGGAGTATCGATCCAGATCCGGTCGTAGCGCCCTGCAAGCTGCTCGAGGGCCTCACGCAGCTTGTAGATCTTGTAGCGCGATTCCAGCTTCCCCTGCAGATCTTCGAGGTCGGGATGCGACGGCATCAGGTGCAGATTGGGGAACGGAGTGGGGGTCACGAACTCCGCGCTGTCGCGCGGATTCAGCTTGAAATTCAGCACCTGATCGAAGAAGTCCGCGAGGGTCGGGGCCGGCGTGGCGGTCGCGCCCAGCAGATACTGGCTCGAATTGCCCTGTGGATCGAGGTCCACCACGAGCGTGTTCATGCCCTGTTCGGCGCTGATGGCCGCAAGATTGCAGGTGATCGTCGACTTCCCGACCCCTCCCTTCTGGTTGAACACCACCCTGCGCATGGCTGTTCCCCGGTGCCCGCAGCCTGCAATTGTGCCAAAAACCGGTTCCGACTGCCCGCCTGCAAAACCATTCGCGAAGACCGTGGATGCCACGCTGGACGACGCGGCTTGCTAGGATCCACGCAGGCGCAACCCTCACTGGAACGGCAGACCGATGATGACACTGGACGACATGGTCGACACCTTCGAACTACTCGGTGACTGGGACCAGCGCTACCAGTACCTGGTGGAACTGGGACGAAAGCTCCCCCCACTGCCGGAAGACGCGCGGGTCGAGGACAACCGGGTGAAGGGCTGCATGAGCCAGGTGTGGGTCAGCGCCTATCGCGACCCCGAGTCGGAGGACCTGATCCGATACCACGGCGACTGTGACACCACGATCATCAAGGGCGTTCTCACCCTGCTGATCCAGCTGGTCGACCGCCGGCGAATCGAGGAGGTCGATGAGTTGGACGTGGACGAATTCTTCGAGCGCCTTAAACTGGACGACCACCTCTCGCCAAACCGGCACGTCGGCGTCTTCGCGATCGTGGACCTGATGAAAAAGCAGGCACGGGAGCTGGGTCAGACCGCCTGACAGCAGACGCAAGCAATCCGGGCTACGATTCTGGGGAACGAAGCCACCAGCGACACCCACGAATGCCCGACAACGAACCCGCCAGTGTGATCCGGCTCGAGCAGCCGGCCTGGGTGCAGGCCTGGTCGCAACGGCCCTCGGCGGCCGCCGACGATCGCGAGCGTCTCCAAGAGGTCCTCGCGCTGGCGCGGGAGCACGTGGTGGAACACGACGGCGGCGGACCCTTCGCAGCGGCCGTCTACCGCCTCGACACCGGCGAACGCCTCGCCGTTGCGGTGAATACCACCATCGCCAGCCACTGCTCCGCGGCGCACGCCGAATTGCAGGCACTGTCACTCGCGCAGCAGCGCCTCGGCTCCCATACGCTGGAGGCCGCACCCTGCGTGTTGGTCAGCTCCAGCGCGCCCTGCACCATGTGCCTGGGTGCGATCGCCTGGAGCGGCGTGCGGGGACTGGTGTTCTCCACCCCGCGCCAGGACGTCGAGGCGATCGGCTTTGACGAGGGACCGGCAACTCCTCGCTGGCGGCAGGAACTGCAGCGACGGGGCATTGCGGTGCACGGGCCGCTGCTGCGCCGGGAGGGTCAGTTGGTACTGCAGCTCTACCTGGAGCGCGGAGGACCCGTCTACAACCCCCGCAGGCCACAGCAACCCGAATAGGTCGTCACGACGTCGCGGTGTTTCCCTGTTTTTCGGCGCTTCCCGTGGCTTGCCCTCTCGTCGTCATGGGTGGTGGCTGACCATGAGAGGTAGAATCACCCCCTCACCCCTTGACCGGGAGCGCAGCCATGGCCGTGATTCGCGAACAGGACTT
>SKQM01000080.1 GCA_007119005.1 Thioalkalivibrio sp. | reverse complement strand
CGGTAGGGCATCGCCATGCGGGGGTTGTTCCCGAGGCGGCTACGGTTTTCGATCAGGAAGTTCCAGTAGAGGTAATTGAACGGGCAGGCCTTCTCGCCGAGCTTGATTTTCGGGCTGTAGGCGCAGCCGGAACAGTAGTCGGACATGCGGTCGATGTAGGCGCCGGAGGCGGCATAGGGCTTCGAGCCCAGGATTCCGCCATCGGCGTGCAGAGCCATTCCGTGCGTATTCGGCAGTTCCACCCACTCGAAGGCATCGGCGTACACCGCCAGATACCATTCCTCGACCTCTGCCGGCGCGATCCCGGCCAGCAGCGCGAAATTGCCGGTGATCATTAAACGCTGGATGTGGTGCGCGTAGGCGTTGCGGCGCGTGGCCTCCACCGTCGAGCGCAGGCAGCGCATACGGGTTTCAGCGGTCCAGTAGAACGCGGGTAACGGCCGCCGGGCGTCGAGAAAGTTGCTGTCCGCATAGCCCGGCATCCGCAGCCAGTACAGCCCGCGCACGTACTCCCGCCAGCCAAGGATCTGACGCACGAAGCCCTCGACCGCGGCCAGGGGCGCCCTCCCCTCGCGCCAGGCGTCCAGCGCGGCCTCGCAGACCTCGCGCGGCGCCAGCAGACCGATATTCAGATAGGGCGAGAGCACCGCATGAAACATGAAGTCGTCGCCGTCGCGCATCGCGTCCTGGTAGTCGCCGAAACGCGGCAGGCATTCGGCGACGAATTCCTCCAGCGCGGCGAGCGCATCGTCACGCGCAACCGCCCAGCCGAAGGACTCCAGATCACCGAAGTGTTCCCCGCAGTGCTCCCGCACCAGCGCCATTACTTCGGCCGTGGTCGCATCGGGCGGAAACCGCCGGCGCTTCGGCGGCTGCAGGTCCGGCGGAAGCGCCTTGCGGTTCTCCGCGTCATAATTCCAGCGACCGCCCTCCGGCTCGCCGTCCCGCATCAACCAGCCGGTTTCGCGGCGCAGCTCACGGTAGAAGAATTCCATGCGCAGGCTCCTGCGCCCCTGCGCCCAGCGGCGGAAGCGCGCGTGGCTGCACAGGAAACGCGTGTCCTCGCGGATCTCGACCGGGACCCCGAACGCCTCTTCCCAGCCCTGCATCATCTGCAGCACCCGCCACTCGCCCGGCTCGGTGAGGATCACCCGCTCGACGGCGTGCCGGTCCAACGCACGCCGCAATTCGCCGCTGAAGGAGCCGGTGTTGTTCGCGGCATCCAGCGGCACATAGTCGACGACAATCCCCTGGGCACCCAACTGTGTGGCAAAATGCCGCATCGCCGAGGGGACCAATACGATCTTCTGCCGGTGATGGCGAACGTAGGTCGTTTCTTCACGGACTTCGACCATCAGCACCACGTCGCGCGTGGCGTCCAGCCCGTCCAGCGCACTGATGTCGCGGCTCAGTTGATCGCCGAGAATCAGGCGCAGGCGACTCATCGTCGGGGGATCAGGGATGATTTCGAGCGGTATGCCCTGCGGCAGCGCTCGGAGCAGTACCGGACCTCATCCCAGTGGTCGCGCCACTTCCGCCGCCAGCTGAACGGCAGACCGCAGTGGGCGCAGGTGCGCGTCGGCAGGTCGGATTTGCGGCGCATGCGGGGCATTGGGGCATTTCCGGTCCGGGGCGATCAGCAGTCAGGGAGAATAGCGGCCGCGGGCAAGCACGGACCACGGACCGAGCCGTGCCGTCCCTCAGGCTCTGGACTCAATCCCGCCCGGCACGCAGAACCCCGCGCTGGCTGGCCTGGATGAACTCGAGCAGTATCCGGACCTCGGGGATCTCGGTCTCGGCCAGCAGGGCCTCCATCCGGGCCTTGCGGTCGCCCCGCCCCCGCAGCACCTCGACGAAGGTCCGGTACAGCGCATTGATGCTGTCCTCGCTGAATCCCTTGCGGCGCAGACCCACCTTGTTGATCCCGATCAGGCGAGCGTAATTGCCGCTGGCCAGACAGTACGGCGGCATGTCACGGTTCAGCGCCGCGCCCATGCTGGTGAACGCGTGGGTTCCGACCCGGCAGAACTGATGCACCAGGGTGAAGCCGCCCAGGGTGCAATGATCCTGAACCTCGACGTGCCCCGCGAGTGACGCCGCATTCGCGAAGGTGATGTGATTGCCGATCACGCAGTCATGCGCAATGTGCACGTAGGCCATGATCATGTTGTCATGGCCGATCACGGTTTCGCCGCGGCCCTTTTCCGTGCCGCGGCTGAGCGTGGCCGATTCGCGGATCAGGTTGCGATCGCCAATGACCAGGCGCGTGGGTTCGCCGCGATAGCTGCGGTCCTGCGGTGCCTCGCCCACCGAAGCGAACTGGTAGATGCGGTTCTCCCGGCCGATTTCCGTCGGCCCCTGGATCACCACGTGTGGCCCGACCCAGGTGTCGGCGCCGATGCGAACATTCGGGCCGATGACCGAGAATGGCCCCACCGTTGCCGACGGATCGATTTCCGCGCTCGGATGGACATCGGCGCGGGGGTCGATCACGAATCGATTTCCTTGCCAACGCACATCAGGTCGGCGGTGCAGCACACGGCCTCGCCCACACGGGCCTCCGCGGTGAAGCGCCAGATGCCGCGCACGGTTCTGACATGCTCGACGCGCAGACGGAGCTGGTCACCCGGCTCGACCTGGCGCCGGAAACGCGCCTGGTCGATGCCCACGAACAGGTACAGCTGCTTCTTGTCCTGGTTCACGCCGCGGTGCTCTTCGGTCTTGAACGCAAGCAGCCCGGTGGCCTGCGCCAGGGCTTCAAGGATCAGCACACCCGGCATCACCGGCTTGATCGGAAAGTGTCCCTGGAAGAAGGGTTCGTTGATGCTGACGTTCTTCAGGGCCTCGAGGTAACGCCCGGGCTCGTAATCGACCACACGGTCGACCAGAAGAAAGGGGTATCGATGCGGCAGGTAACGCATCACCTCCAGTATGCTCAAACCTTCCACGTGGCGATCCTTTTTCCCGTCAACGGTCACGCGATCCGCGATCGCGAGTCGCACGAGTATAACGGCTTGCCGGCCGATTCCGCATTCACGCCCGACAACACACCAGCGCTGCCCCCCACCCCATGTCTCGGGGGGCGCCGTCAGCGCAGACGCTGCATGGCCGCGATGATGTCGTCGGTGATGTCGATACGGTCGCTGGCATAGAGCACGTTGCGCTCGGTCAGAATCAGGTCGATGTCGCGGCCCCGGGCGAGCTCGATGATCGCGTCGTTGATCAGGCGCTGCAGCTTCGCGAGTTCCTCGTTGCGACGCACGTTCAGGTCCTCGGTGAAGCTTTCCTGGGCCCGCCGGAATTCCCGTGAGCGCGCGGTGAACTCGCGCTCCAGATCCGCACGCTGGGTCGCGGTCATCAGGTCACCCTCACGCTCGAGCCGGTCCCGCAGCCGCTGCAACTCTTCGCGCTCCGCGACCAGTTGCGAGTCGCGCGGCGAGAATTCCTTCTCCAGTTCGCGCATCGCCTCCTCGGCCTGCGGGGAGTCTTCGAGGATGTTGTTCATGTTGACGAAGGCGACATTCTGCGCAGCCAGCGTGCCTGGCAGCAGCATCACTCCGACCACCAGCGCGCCGCAAAGGATTCGGATTGCAGTCTTCATACCCCCTCCTGCTTCCGGGGTGCATTCACGTTCAGGGATCCCGCCGGGTCAGAAACTGGCCCCAAGCAGGAATTGCAGCGACTGGGTGTCGTCTCCCGGCTTGTCGCGCAGCGGCACGCCGTAGCTGAAGCTCAACGGGCCCACGGGCGATAGCCAGGTCAGCGCCAGGCCCGTCGACACGCGGATCTCGTCGGCGTCGAAGTCACTGAAGCTCTCGTAGACCTGACCCGCATCGACGAACGCGCTCATCCGGACCGCCTCGTTTTCGGCCGCGAGCGGCATCGGGAAGAAGAGTTCCGCCGACGCCGTGGTCCGGAAGGCACCGCCAAACGGGTCGTTGTTGCTGTCCGGCGGACCGAGACTGTTGTCCGCGAAACCGCGCACCGAGCGGATGCCGCCTGCGAAGAAGTGCTCGAAGAACGGCAGGGTCCCGGTGCCGCCATAGCCATCGCCGTAGCCCAGACCCAGCGAGAAGCTCAGCGAGTAGGTGTCGGAGAGCTTGATGAATTCCTGGCCATCGTAGGTCAGGCGGTAATACTGGAGGTCGCTGCCGGGCACCGACACCTCGGCCCCGAGGCGGTGCCGCCGGCCGGAAGCCGCAAAGATCGTGCGATCGCGGGTGTCGTGGGTGTAAGACGCCTCGACCGAGAAGATGTTGTAGCGGTCACCCTCCTCCGCGAGGAAGTCGAGGATCTCCACCGGCGTGGTGTCGACGGTCAGGATCTCGATGTTCTGGTAACCCGGCCGGATGTTCACGGTGTCGAACTCGGAGAACGGGATGCCATAGGTGAGGTTGGCACCGTATCGGTTCGAGGTGAACCTCGAGATGTTCGCCTCTTCGGCATCGATCTTCTGATAGAAGACGGAGAAGCCCCGGGTCGCTCCGTGAATGGTGTAGTGCGGATTCAGCACGCTGAGATTGACCAGCTGGGATACCTGACTCGTAGACACCGCGAACGTCACGCGGTTGCCGCTGCCCATGAAATTGTCCTGGCTCAGGCTGGCGGTCAGCAGGATGCCCTGGCTCTGCGAATACCCCGCCCCGAGCGAGAGTGCGCCGGACAGGCGTTCCCGTACGGCGATCTCGAGGTCGACCTGGTCTTCGGTCCCGGGAACGCGCCGGGTTTCCAGGCTGACGGTCTCGACGAAAGGCAGTCGCTGCAGCCGTGTCCGCGACCGGTCGACCTGGTCGCCGTTGAACCACGCGCCCTCCATCTGCCGGAGTTCCCGCCGGTAGACCGTCTCCTGGGTCCGGGTATTCCCGGTAATGTTGATGCGCCGCACGTACACGCGCGGCCCCGGATCGACGAAGAAGGTCAACGCGACCTCGCGGCTCTGCTCATCCACCTCGGGAATGGGGTTCACGTTGGCGAAAGCGAATCCCTCGACGCCCAGCCGGCGGGTGATCCGCTCCGCCGAGTCCACGACCCGACGGCGGGAGAAGATTTCTCCGGGCTGCACATCGACCAGACCGCGCAGCTCCTCGACCGGCACCACCAGGTCACCCGCGATGTCCACCTCCCCGATCCGGAATTGCTCGCCCTCGTCGATGTTGATGGTGATGTAGATGTCGCGCCGATCCGGTGTCAGCGTGACTTGGGTCGAGTCCACGTCGAAGTTCAGGAAACCGGCATCCAGGTAACGCGAGCGCAGCCGTTCCAGATCGCCCGCCAGCTTCTCGCGGGAATAATTGTCGCGCCGGCTCAGGAACGCCCACCACGGTGGCACCCCGGACTCGAACCTGCGGGTGATTTCACGATTCTCGAAGGCCTCGTTGCCCACCACATTGACCTTGCGGATCTTCGCGACCCTGCCCTCGGCAATGGTGATGTCGACATCGACACGGTTGCGCGGAAGCTCGGTGATCTCGATGTCGATCTGCACGTTGTAGCGGCCACGCGCAAGGTACTGCTGGCGCAGTTCGTTCTCGATCTGGTCGAGGATGGTGCGGTTGAACACGCGACCGCGCTGCAGACCCACGCCGCGCAGCGCCTCGGTCAGGCCCTCGGAGGGTATGTCGCGATTGCCGCTGAAACGGATCTCGTTGATCGCCGGCCGTTCCTGGACGATGACCACCAGCACGTTGCCGCGCCGGGCGAGCTCGACATCGGCGAAGAAACCGGTCTGGAACAGCGCGCGGATCACCTCCCCGCTTCGGGCGTCATCGAAGACGTCCCCGACCTGCACCGGCAGATAGCTCAGCGTGGTGCCCGCCGTGATGCGTTCGAGTCCCTCGATCTCGATGTCCTCGATCACGTAGGACTGTGCCCAGAGGCCACTGGAGACGAGCAGCAGCCCGAACAGCATCAATGCCTGCACAAGGTGTCGAGTCATGTCCGTCGCCAGTTCGATGGGGCGTGCGCGTCCGGCTCAGCCGAACAGGCGCGCGAAGTCGTTGTAGAACGCAAGCAGCATCAGTGCGGCAATCGCCAGCAGGCCGAGTTGCTGGCCGATCAGCTGGGTCCGCTCGGATACCGCGCTGCCCTTGACCCACTCGACCAGGTTGAACATCAAGTGACCGCCGTCCAGCACCGGGATCGGCAGCAGATTGATGATTCCCAGCGAGACGCTGACCAGCGCAAGGAAGCCAAGGAAAGCCGTGATGCCGATGATCGCGGTCATGCCTGCGTACTCGGCGATTGTAACCGGTCCGGCGATGTTTTTGACCGAGGCCTCGCCGGTAATCATGCGCCCGAGCACGCGGAGGGTGAGGACACTGACCTCCCAGGTCCGGGCCGCGCCGCTGACGAAGCCCTCCACCGGACCAAGGCGCACCAGCGTCGAGATCTCCCGCAGCTGCGGCTGGTCGGTGTCGACACCCGCGCCGATCCGTCCGCGCCGCTCGCCTTCGATGTCCACCTCTGCCGGCACCAAGCGCAGCTCAATCACGCGACCATCGCGTTCCACACCGACCTGCAGCGCCTGGCCCGGAGCCGCCTGGATACGCTCCACCCATTCGACCCAGGATTCCACCCGCTCTCCGTCGACGCTG
>SKQM01000050.1 GCA_007119005.1 Thioalkalivibrio sp. | reverse complement strand
CCGGTAGTGACCACGTTCGCGATCGACGACCCCGAGACGACGCCGGTGAGCCCGGAGGCGACCACCGCGGCCTTGGCCGGCCCGCCGCGCATGTGTCCGAGCAAGGAGAAGGCGACGCGGATGAAATAGCCTCCGGCGCCGGCCTTCTCCAACAGCGCGCCGAACAGCACGAACAGGAACACGAAGCTGGTGGAAACGCCCAGGGCGATCCCGAATACGCCCTCGTTCGACAGCCACTGCTGCGACATCGCGCGCCCGAACGACGCGCCGCGGTGCGCGAGCAGGTCGGGCATCCACGGGCCCGCAAAGGTGTAGATCAGGAAAGCGCCGGCAATCACCATCAGCGCCGGACCGAGCACGCGTCGGGTCGCCTCGAGCAACAGCAGCATGCCGAGGCCGGCGGCGATCAGATCGGCCAGTTCTGGCCGGCCCGGACGCTGGGCGAGTTCCTGATGAAACAGGAACAGATAGCCGGCCGCGAACGCTGCCGTCAGCGCGAGCAGCCAGTCCACCGCCGGAATGCGCTCGAGTGGCGCGACCCGCCAGGCCGGCCATGCCAGCGCGAGCGCCACGAAACCCAGCAGTACGTAGACGATCACCCACGGCTGGTCGGCCTGGTGCTGCTGCCAGGCGAGCAGCCAGAACCCGAGGCCTAGCAGCGCGTAGAACGCCGCGGCGATATGCGGCCCGCGTGCCGAGGGCAGGCGCGCCGGGAATAGGAGGAAAGCCAGAAAGACCGCGAAGGCAAGGTGGATCGAACGTGCCTGCGTCTCCGGGATGACTCCGAAGGCCAGCGAGTAGGGCAGGGGCGAGACGATCCAGAGTTGAAACAGCGTCCACGAGAGCGCTGTCAGATAGATCAGTAGCCGTGTTGGAGAACCGGGGCGACGGGCCCCGGTCTCCATGTTTTCGACCAGCGTGGTGGCGTCCTTAGGGCTGAGGCCCTCGGACTCCGCGCGCGGCGTGGCCACGCGTCAGGACTCTGCTTCTGCGCTCAGCCCGTCACAGCATCCCGGCCTTGCGGTAGTAACGCAGCGCGCCCTCGTGCTTCGGCGCGGACAGGCCTTGGCTGACCATGCCCTCCGGAGTCAGCACCTCGAACGCGGGGTGCATGCCCCTGAAGGTGTCGAAGTTCTCGAATACCGCGCGGGTCAGGTGGTAGACCGCGCTCTCGGAGGTCCGGGTGGAGGTGACCAGCGTGGCGCCGACGCCGAAGGTCTGCACGTCCTCATCCTGCCCCGGATACATGCCGGCCGGGATGGTCGCGCTGAAGTAATACGGGGTTGCGTCCACGAGCTGTTCGACCACGGGGCCGGTCACCGGGATGATCCGCGCGCCACAGGTCGCAATGGGTTCCTGGATCGCGGCCGAGGGGTGACCGACGGTGAACAGGATCACGTCGATGCGGTTGTCGCAGAGCGCCTGGCCCTGTTCGCGCGACGGGAGTTCCGAGGCCAGCGTGAAGTCGCTCATCGTCCAGCCATACTCGTCCATCAGGCGCTCGACGGTCCCGCGCTGCCCGGAACCGGGGTTGCCCACGTTCACCCGCTTGCCGCGGATGTCTTCGAAGCTCTGGATGTCGCTCTCTCCGCGAACCAGCACAGTGAAGGGTTCGGGATGCAGTGAGAAGACCGAGCGCAGTTCCGGGTTCGCACCCTGCTCGGCGAAGCGATCGGTGCCGTGGAAGGCGTGGTGCTGCCAGTCGGACTGCGCGACGCCGAAGTCCATCTCGCCCGCGTCGATCGAATTCAGGTTGAAGATGGAACCGCCGGTGCTTTCGGCATTGCAGCGCATGCCGTGGGTGGCCTGGTCACGGTTCACCAGTCGGCAGATGTTCTGCCCGGTGGGGTAGTACACGCCGGTGACGCCACCGGTCCCGATGGTGATGAAACGCTGGTCGGCCTGCGCGGAAAAGGCCAGTGCCAGGCCCACCACGGAGCCGGCGGCCAGGCCGGCCAGCTTGCCTGCAATCGATCGGTGCATGCTCGTTACCTCCGTTCGTGATTCATTCCGGAAACCGGATTCAAGCCTGATTCGACCGCTGAAGGCAAATCGCCGGTTGTTCGGCGCCCGTTATCGCGCCGGAAAAAGCCGACGGCCAAGGCAGGCGAGCTTCTCGCCGATTCTGGCGTCGGAAAACCCTCCATCGGCCAGAGGCTGGCCTGCTGCAACCGCAGCCATGGGAACGATTACGGGTCGCGCCGCGCGCCGGCCGTTCGCGATCACCGGAACGCGGCATCACGGCTCGGCCGTCCGGTTTGCCTGCCAGACGGTCCGGAATCAAGTATATTTCCGGCCCTCATTGTCCCTTCCGTATCTGTCCCCGGAGTCCCCGCAATGTTTTCCATTCACATGAGCATCAACGGCTATGACCCCGAACTGTGGTCCGCCATCGAGAACGAGTCGCGCCGCCAGGAAGAGCACATCGAGCTGATCGCCTCGGAAAACTACGCGAGCCCGCGGGTGCTCGAAGCGCAGGGTTCGGTGCTCACCAACAAGTACGCGGAAGGGTATCCCGGCAAGCGCTACTACGGCGGTTGCGAATACGTCGACATCGCCGAAAACCTCGCGATCGAGCGCGCGAAGCAGCTCTACGGCGCCGCCTACGCGAACGTACAGCCGCACTCCGGCTCGCAGGCGAACGCGGCCGTCTACATGGCGCTGATGGAGCCGGGCGAGACCGTGCTCGGCATGAGCCTCGCACACGGCGGCCACCTGACCCACGGTTCCAAGGTGAACTTCTCCGGCAAGATCTACCACGCGGTGCAGTACGGCATCGACGACCAGGGTCTGCTCGACTTCGAGGAGATCGAGCGCCTGGCGCTGGAACACAAGCCGAAAATGATCGTCGCCGGTTTTTCCGCCTATTCGCGGGTGATGGACTGGGCGCGGTTCCGCGAGATCGCCGACAAGGTCGGCGCCTACCTGATGATCGACATGGCGCACGTCTCCGGCCTGATTGCCGCCGGCGTCTACCCGAACCCGGTGCCGCACGCCGACGTGGTCACCTCGACCACGCACAAGACCCTGCGCGGACCCCGTGGCGGCCTGATTCTCGCCCGGTCCAACGCGGACCTGGAGAAGAAGTTCCAGTCGCTCGTCTTCCCCGGCACCCAGGGTGGGCCGGCGATGCACGTGATTGCCGCCAAGGCCGTCGCGTTCAAGGAAGCGATGGAGCCGGAGTTCCGCGCCTACCAGGAACAGGTGGTCGCGAACGCGCGCACGATGGCCGCGACGCTGATCGAGCGTGGCTACACCGTGGTGTCCGGCGGTACCGACAACCACCTTTTTCTGCTCAGCCTGATCGACAAGGGCATGACCGGCAAGGCCGCCGACGCGGCACTGGGCGCGGCCAACATCACCGTGAACAAGAACTCGGTACCCAACGACCCGCAGTCGCCGTTCGTCACCAGTGGCATCCGCATCGGCACCCCGGCGGTGACCACCCGCGGCTTCGGCGAGACCGAGTGCCGGGATCTCGCCCACTGGATCGCTGATGTGCTCGACGACCATGAGAATGCATCGGTGATCGAGGGCGTGCGCCAGAAGGTGCTCGACGTCTGCGCGCGCTTCCCGGTTTACGGCACCAGCGAATAGGCCGACACGATGCGCTGCCCGGCCTGCGGCGCCGACGACACCCGGGTGGTCGACTCGCGCGTCGCCGGCCCGGAGCAGGACCAGATCCGGCGCCGGCGCGAGTGCCAGGCCTGTGGAGCCCGCTTCACCACCTTCGAGCGCGCCGAGTTCAGCATGCCGCGGGTGGTGAAGCGCAGCGGCGAACGGGTCGCGTTCGACGAGGAGAAACTGCGCGGCGGGCTGCGACTCGCGCTGCACAAGCGGCCGGTGCGCACCGACGAGGTCGAGGCCGCGATCGACCGCATCAAGCGCCGGCTGGCCGCGTATGGACAGCGCGAAATCCGCTCCGACCGCATCGGCGAGTGGGTGATGGAGGAGCTGCGCGGGCTCGACCAGGTCGCCTACATCCGTTTCGCTTCCATCTACCTCAGCTTCGCCAACGTGCAGTCGTTCCGCGACGCGATCGAACGGTTGGAGCAGGACCTGTCTCCGGAGATGCGGCGTTCCCAGTTGCGGCTGATCGACGAAGAGGACGCGGGAACCGGAGGCCAGGGAGCCGAGTCGTGAACGATCACGCTTTCATGGGGCGGGCGCTGCAACTGGCGGCGCTGGGCCTGTACACCGCCGACCCGAACCCCCGGGTGGGCAGCGTCGTGGTGCGCGATGGAGCCATCGTCGGCGAAGGTGCCCACTGGCGCGCGGGCGAACCGCACGCCGAAATCCACGCGCTGCAGGCGGCGGGCGATCTGGCCCGCGGTGCCACCGTCTACATCACGCTCGAACCCTGTTCGCACCATGGCCGCACACCGCCCTGTGCGGACGCGCTGGTGGCCGCCGGAGTCGGGCGGGTGGTGGTCGCGATGCACGACCCCAATCCGCTGGTCTCGGGTCGCGGGCTGGAGCGGGTGCGGGATGCGGGGATTGCGGTGGAGATTGGCTTGCTGGAGTTCGAGGCCCGCGCACTGAACCCGGGGTTCGTGCGCCGGATGCAGAGCGGGAGGCCGTGGGTGCGGGTGAAGCTCGCCTCCAGCCTCGACGGCCGCACCGCGATGGCCTCCGGCGAGTCGAAGTGGATCACCGGGCCCGCCGCGCGGCGCGATGTGCAGCACTGGCGCGCGCGGGCCGGAGCGATCCTGACCGGCAGCGGCACCGTGCTGGCCGACGACCCGCATCTCACCGTGCGCCTGTCCCCTGCGGAACTGCTCGCCGACGACGGAACCGACCCGGCGCTATACCCGCAACTGCTGGACATGCCGATCCGCCAGCCGCTGCGCGTGGTGGTCGATTCGCAGCTGCAGATTCCGCGTGCCGCGCGCCTGCTCGATGGGGGGCCGGTACTGGTGTTGACCAGCGCGTCCCGCGTCGACTCGGACAAGGCCGACGATCTCCGCGCGCACGGCGCCGAGGTGGTCGCAGTTCCGGAACGGGCGGACACGGGTACGGCTGGGCATATCCGGCGAAGCGACGCCGGGAGCTTGGCCGTCGCCGCATGGGCGGCGGACCAGAGCCGCGATCCCGTTGCAGGGGACGCCGGGTTGGCGTTGGTCGGAGGGACGGAAGACAGCCGGCTCGACCTGTCGGCGGTGCTCGACCTGCTCGGCGAGCGCGGCGTGAACGAACTGCACGTCGAGGCCGGGTCCGGGCTCGCGGGTGCGCTGGCCCGCTGCGGCCTGGTCGACGAGTGGCTCTTTTACCTCGCCCCCTGCCTGATGGGCTCGGGAGCCCGCCCGCTGCTCGACTGGCCGCTGCAGCAAATGGCCGAACGCGCCGAACTCGACGTCTTCGCCTGCGACTGGGTAGGCGACGCGCTACGCCTGCGCGCCTACCCGCTGCCCGCCAGCACGCTCTGACCGGGTGTGTCGTGTGGGAGGCGAGCCCTCTCGCCGATCCGGCGCCGGAAAGGGCAATCGGCCAGGGGGCTGGCCTCCTACAGCGGGGGGCCGTTCCTGTAGGAGGCGAGCCCTCTCGGCGACCGCCCTGTGCGGGTTCTTCCCCCTGTCGACAGCGAATTGGGTATCATCTGGCGTTTTCCCTCCATCACTCCGAGCCTGATCGTCGCCCATGTTCACCGGAATCATCGAGACCCTCGGTACCATCGCCGCCATGGAGCCGCGCAGCGGCGACCTGCGCCTGAAGGTGCGCGCCCCGGGGATGGATCTCGGCGACACCCAGTTGGGGGATTCGATCGCGGTGAACGGTGTCTGTCTGACGGTCACCGAGCTGGTCGGCGGGCAGTTCGCGGCCGACGTGAGTCGCGAGAGCCTGAACGTGACCACCCTCGGCGACCTGGGGGTCGGCGATCGGGTGAACCTGGAGCGTGCGCTGACCCTGAGCACGCGGCTCGGCGGCCACCTGGTGTCCGGGCACGTGGACGGGGTGGGGGAGGTGCTCTCCATGCAGCCCGACGCCCGTTCCACCCGGGTGCACTTCCGCGCACCGGATGCGCTCGCCCGCTACATTGCCGCGAAGGGTTCGATCACCATCGACGGGACCAGCCTGACCGTGAACGGCGTCGACGGCGCTTCTTTCGACGTGAACATCATCCCCCACACCTGGGATCTGACCCGCTTCTCGGTGTACCGGGTCGGTACCCGCGTGAACCTCGAAGTCGACCTGATCGCCCGCTACCTGGAGCGCCTGATGCTTGGCGACCGCGCGGCGCAGCCCGGTCATTCCGGCGGGCTGTCCGAGGACTGGCTGGCGGAGCAGGGCTTTCCGAACCATACCGGCCCGCGCGACTGATTCCGCGCACGCCCCCGACGGACACCAAGCATGGAATTTTCCAGTACCCAGGAGATCCTCGACGAGCTGCGCGCGGGGAGGATGGTCGTCATCGTCGATGACGAGGACCGCGAGAACGAGGGCGACCTGCTGATGCTCGCCTCGCACACGCGCCCCGAGGACGTCAACTTCATGGCCAAGTACGGCCGCGGACTGATCTGCCTCACGCTGACACGCGAACGCTGCCGCCAGCTGGCGCTGCCGCTGATGGTCACCGACACCAACGACACGCACTCGACCAACTTCACCGT
>SKQM01000179.1 GCA_007119005.1 Thioalkalivibrio sp. | reverse complement strand
GGCTCCGGAAAGACCCGTGTGATCACCGAGAAGATCGCCCACCTGATCGAGGCACGTCAGGTCCAGCCCGGCGCGATCGTATCGATCACCTTCACCAACAAGGCCGCGCGCGAAATGCGCGAGCGCATCCGCGCCCGGCTCGACCGGGACCGGTCGCGCGGGCTGTGGGTGTCGACCTTTCACACCTTCGGGCTCAACTTCCTGCGCCGCGAGTTGCAGGCCTCGGGGTTGCGCAGTGGCTTTTCCGTGCTCGACCCCTCCGACTGCCGCCAGTTGCTGCGCGAGATCACCCACCGCGACGACGATCCGGCGGAGACCGAGCCCCTGATCGCACGAATCAGCCAGTGGAAGAACGACCTGCTGCCCCCCGAACAGGCGCTGGAACGGGCCAGCGAGCCGGGCGACAGCCATGCGGCGCGGGTCTATGAGCGCTACGAGAAGGCGCTGGCCGCCTACAACGCGGTGGACTTCGACGACCTGATCAAGCGCCCGGTGGACGTGCTGTCCCGGGAGCCTGACCTGCGCGAGCGCTGGCAGAACCGGATCCGCCATCTGCTGGTGGACGAGTACCAGGACACCAACGGCGCCCAGTACCGACTGGTGCAACTGCTGGTCGGGCTGAACCCTGGCCTGACTGTCGTCGGTGACGACGACCAGTCCATCTACGCCTGGCGTGGCGCCCGGCCTGAAAACCTCGCCCGGCTGCGCGAGGACATCCCGCGCCTGCAGATCATCAAGCTGGAGCAGAACTACCGCTCGACCAACCGGATCCTCGCGGTGGCCAACCGGCTGATCGCGAACAATCCGCACCTGTTCGAAAAACAGCTCTGGAGCGCGCTGGGTGAAGGCGATCCCATCCGGGTGATTCCCTGCGCGGACGCCGAGGCCGAGACCGCACGCGTGGTGTCCGAACTGATGCGCATGCACTTCCGACTGCGCGCCCGCTGGTCCGACTTCGCGATCCTGTACCGCAGCAACCACCAGTCCCGCCTGTTCGAGAAGCTCCTGCGCGAACAGGGCATTCCCTACCGTATCAGCGGCGGCCAGTCCTTCTTCGAACGCCAGGAAGTCCGGGACCTCGCGGCCTACCTGCGCCTGCTGGTCAACCCGGACGACAACCCCGCCTTTCTGCGCGTGATCAACGTGCCGCGGCGCGAGATCGGCCCCTCGACACTGGAAAAGCTCTCACGGCACGCCCACGCGCGGGGCTGTTCGCTGCTCCGCGCGGCATCCGGAATCGGGCTTGTGGAACACGTCGGCGCCCGCGGCCAGGCGCGTCTGTCCCGCTTCGCGGACTGGGTCGAGGAATTGCGGCAGCAGACCGGCGATGAAGCGCCGGAGCGCGTGCTGGCCCGGCTGGTCGAGGACATCGACTACGAATCCTGGCTGCTCGACAACAGCCCCAGCCCCCGGGCCGCCGCAAGGCGGATGGACGTGGTGCGCGAATTCATCGACTGGATCGGTCGGGTCTCGAGAGCCACGCCCGGAGATGAAACGGCGCTGAGCCTGGAAGAGGTCGTCAGCCGCATCAGCCTGATGGACGTGCTCGACCGCCAGCGTGAGGACAACGCCGAAGACGCGGTGCAGCTGCTGACCCTGCACACCGCGAAGGGCCTCGAGTTTCCCCACGTTTTCCTGGTCGGGTTCGAGGAGGACCTGCTGCCGCACCGCGTGAGCCTCGAAGAGGAAAGCGTCGAGGAAGAACGCCGGCTCGCCTACGTCGGCCTCACCCGTGCCCAGCAGACCCTGACCCTCACCTACGCCGGGCAGCGTACCCGCTTCGGTGAGACCAGCGAGTGCCTGCCGTCCCGCTTCCTCGACGAATTGCCAAAGGAACACCTCGAGTGGCCCGACGCGAAGCCCCCGGACCCCGAGACCCAGCAACTCACCGCCCGCGCCCACCTCGCCGGCCTCAAGGCGATGCTCAAGAGCGGCACCTGACTGCGAGCCGATCGCAGAAAGGGTTGGCCTCCCAGAGAGATCGGCAGCCCTTGTGGGAGGCCGGCCCCCTGGGCGACTGCCCTACAGGACCCCGGGGCCAAAGGCCGCCGAGAGGGCTCCCCACACGGGGCGGCCCTCTGCCTGGCCCCCGGATCAAAGCAGCTTCAAACCGACCCGCGTGATCCGGGCGCCTTCCATCTCCCGGACCACCAACCTGACCCGGTCGAGATCCACCGCGTCACCCACCACCGGTTCGGCCGGCAGCTGCGTGCGCAGAAACTCCTCCAGCGTCAGCCCCTGGCTCTCCGGTGGCACGGCAGCGCCGTAGGCCAGCGCGACCGCGCCCAGCTGGGCATTGCCGTTCAGAGCGAACTCGCCGAACACACTGCGCTCGCTGAGCCGTTCCGGGACCTCCGTCGCCAGGAACAGCCGGTCCAGATCCTGCAGGTCCGAAGGCGAGACCATGATGTACAGGTGATCCCCGGGACGCAGGTCGAGGATTTCCAGCGTCGCCAACAGCTGTCCCCCACGCAGATGCGCGACCAGGCGGGCGCTCGGCGGCAGCCGGAAACTCGACCAGGCCTCACGCACCACCGGCGTGTTCTCGGCCAGTCGGTAGCCCACCAGCTCCATCTCCTGCTGCCCGGGGATGTCCAGCTCGGTGCGCTGAACCCGTGCCGTGGTCGGCGGCAGCTCCAGCTTCAGCCAGCGCGCGGTCGGGGCCACCGTCCAGCCCTGTACCAGCAGCGAGATCAGCACCACGAAGAAGACCACGTGGAAGAAATATCCGGCCAGATCCAGTCCCGCCAGAAGCGGGAACAGCGCGAGGATGATCGGTACCGCTCCGCGCAGGCCGACCCAGGCGATGAACAGCTGTTCGCGCCAGGGGAAGTGGAAGGGAAACAGGCAGACCGCCACCGCGAGCGGCCGGGCGACCAGGATCAGCACGGCCGCGAGCAGGCCAGCGTCCAGCGCCACCGGCGGCAACTCCGAGGGCGTGACGATCACACCGAGCATCAGGAACATCCCGATCTGCGCCAGCGACGCGATGCCGTCGTGAAAGCGCTTGATGTTCTGACCCGCCTCGAGTGGCCGATTGCCAACCACCAGCCCCGCGAGGTAGACCGCAAGGAAGCCGCTGCCACCCAGCAACCCGGCAAGCCCGAAGATGCACAGCGCACCGGCCAGTGCCGCCAGTGGATAGAATCCAGGAGACATTGGCAGGCGGTTGATCAGCCACAACAGCGTGATGCCGCCGAGCAGTCCGATCACCGCGCCGAGACCCATCTGCTGCACGAACTCGATCAGGACCACCAGACCGAAGGCACGGTCCGGGAACAGGATGAGTTCGATCAGCACGATGGTAAGGAATATCGCCATCGGGTCGTTGCTGCCCGACTCGATCTCCAGGGTCGCCCCGACCCGGCTCTTCAGTTCGAGCCCGCGCGAATGCAGCAACGAGAAGACCGCCGCGGCGTCCGTGGAACCGACGATGGCCCCGAGCAGGAGGGCCTCGAGCCAGGACAGACCCAGCCACCACCAGGCGAAGAGACCGGTCAGGCCCGAGGTCAGCACGACCCCGACGGTCGCCAGCCCCAGCGCCGGCTTCAGACCCATGCGGAAATTGCGCACCGGGGTGCGCAGACCGCCGTCGAACAGAATCACCGCCAGCGCCGCCGAGCCGATCAGGTGCGCAAGCGGGATGTTCTCGAACGCCAGCCCACCGGGCCCCTCCGGACCCAGCAGCATCCCGATCCCGAGGAAGACCAGCAGCAGCGGCACGCCGAGGCGCGAGGTGACCACGCTGGACAGGATGCTGCCCAGGATCACCAGCGCGCCGAAAAAGATCACCTGATGCGCCCAGTCCATGCCGGCCATGGTAGCCGAAGCCGCCACCGCCGAACCTCGGCGCAGTCGTTTTTTCCCGGGCCTCCGGCAATCCGTTAGAGTGGACCGGACCGCACCCACCCCGGCGGCGCGCACACGGCGCCAAGGAGTTCCTCGTGAAGGGCCTGACCCGTACCTTTCTGACCGGCCTGGCGGCCATCCTGCCGATCGTGATCACGCTCGCGCTGCTTTGGTGGCTGAGCACCGCGGCGGAGGAACTGCTCGGCGGGCTGTTGCGGGCGATCCTGCCCGAACCGCTCTACTTTCCCGGGCTCGGCCTGCTCGTGACCCTCGGGGTCATCTTCGGAATCGGTGTGCTGCTCCGCGCCTACGTGGTGCAATGGCTGTTCGCCTGGGTCGAGGGTCTGATGGACCGGATACCGGTGGTGAAGACCATCCATGGGGTGGTGCGCGACATGTTGAACCTGGTTTCCGGCGACCTGGAAAAGCAGTTCGGCGCCGCGGTGCTGGTGACGCTGCCGGGGACGGACTACCGACTGGTCGGGTTCGTCACCCGGGAGGACTTCGCCGGACTGCCCGATGAACTCGGCTCGGAAGGGACCATCGCCGTCTACCTCCCGATGAGTTACCAGATCGGCGGCTACACCCTGATGCTGCCGCGCAAGCAGGTGGAGCCGCTGAACCTGTCGTTGGAGGACGCGATGCGGTACACGCTGACCGCAGGGGTATCGGCACGCAAGGAGAAGTGACCGGCGTTCCCGTCGGCACAGGGGTTTATTTGCGGGCCGGACCCGGGGTGCGAGAATCGGAAAACTGTCGTATCGACCCCCCGTGCCGGAGGCCCTGCGAACCATGTTCCGTATTCCACTTCTACTGCTGCTGAGCCTGCTTATGACTGCTGCCAATGCCGACGAACTCCAGATCAACGTGCTGCAACCCGGCGATGGACCGGAAGCGGTTTCCGGCTCCGAGGTGACCGTGCACTACACCGGCTGGTTGATGGATGGCACGAAGTTCGATTCCAGCCGTGACCGTGGCGAGCCATTCAGCCTGAAACTCGGCGCGCGCCAGGTGATTGCGGGCTGGGAACAGGGTCTGGAGGGGATGCGGGTCGGCGAGGTCCGTGAGCTGATCATCCCTCCCGGTCTGGCCTACGGCGCCCGGGGTGCGGGCGGCGTGATACCGCCGAACGCGACGCTGCGCTTCGAGGTGGAGCTGCTCGAAGTGAAGCTTCCGCCGTTTTCCGAGCTGGACAACCGCGGGCTCGCGGAGATGATCGCCAGGGGTGTGAAGGTGGTCGATATCCGCCGGCCCGAGGAGTGGCACCAGACCGGCGTGGTCGAGGGCAGCCACCTGATCACCGCCTTTGACCGCTACGGCCGGATCGAGCCGAGCTTCGTCGGCACGTTCCAGGAATTGGTCGCAAAGGACGAGCCCGTGGTGCTGATCTGCCGCACCGGCAGCCGTACCGCAGTGCTGGCGCACGCGCTTGCCGAGCAACTGGAGTACCAGCGCGTCTATAACGTCACCGACGGCATCACCCGCTGGATCGCCGAAGGCCAGGTCGTGCAGACCGACATCCCGGTTGGAACGGGCGGCCGCGGCTGATTCTCTGGCGTTTGGGGGCGGCGGGAGGTAGCGGGTGCGTCCACTGGCGGGGCGCCGTGAATACATCCCTGTAGGCTTGACGGCAGCATCCCTGCTGCCGACACCCGCCAGTGGACGCACCCGCTACCTCCCGCTTCCGCGCTCGAAGGAAAACAAGGTCCAGCGAGAGTCGGAAACGCTCGCGACGCGGATTGAAGACTACCCCTTGCGCAGCTGCGAGATGTCGCGCACGGCGCCGCGGGCGGCCGAGGTGGTGAGCAATGCGTAGGCCTGCAGCGCCTGGCTGACCACGCGATCGCGGTTCACCGGCTTCCAGGCCTGCTCGCCCTTCGACTCCATATGCCGGCGGCGCTCGGCGAGTTCGTCGTCGCTGACCTTGACCTCGATGCGGCGGTTGGGAATGTCGATCTCGATGATATCGCCTTCTTCCACCAGGCCGATCGTGCCGCCCTCGGCGGCTTCCGGTGAGATGTGGCCGATGGACAGGCCGGAGGTGCCGCCCGAGAAGCGCCCGTCGGTGATCAGCGCGCAGTCCTTGCCCAGCCCCTTGGATTTCAGGTAGCTGGTCGGATAGAGCATTTCCTGCATGCCCGGACCGCCCTTGGGGCCCTCGTAGCGGATCAGCACGACGTCGCCGGGCCGGATGCGGTCGGCGAGAATCGCCTCGACCGCGGCGTCCTGGCTCTCGAAGATGCGGGCCGGGCCAGAAAACACGCGGATGGTCGAGGTGGGCACGCTGGTGGTGTAGCGCAGCTGTTCGGTCTCGATCATGCTCTCGTCGATGCCCGCGGTCTTCACGATGCAGCCCTCGGGGGCGATGTTGCCGTAGAGCACGGCCAGGCCGCCGTCGCGCGAGTACGCGTGCTCGATGTCGCGGATGCAGCCGTTCGCGCGGTCGAGGTCGAGGTCGTCCCACATCGCGTCCTGGGAGAAGGCCACCTGGGTCGGGATGCCGCCCGGCGCCGCGAGGAAACGGGTGCGCACCTGTTCGGCCTCGCTGCGCATCACGTCCCAGCGGTCCAGTGCCGCGGCGAGGCTGGGGCTGTGCACGGTGGCGACGTCGCGGTGGATCAGCCCGCCGCGATCCAGTTCGCCGAGGATGCCAATCACACCACCGGCGCGGTGCACGTCTTCCATGTGGTACTTCTGCGTGGCCGGCGCCACCTTGCAGACGTTCGGCACCTTGCGCGACAGGCGGTCGATGTCGGCCATCGTGAAGTCCACCCCGCCCTCCTGCGCCGCGGCAAGCAGGTGCAGCACGGTGTTGGTCGAGCCGCCCATCGCGATGTCGAGGCTCATCGCATTCTCGAAGGCCTGAAAGCCCGCGATCGATCGAGGCAGCACCGAGGCGTCGTCCTGCTCGTAATGGCGCCGGGCCAGTTCGACGATCAGCCGCCCGGCTTCCAGGAAGAGTTCCTT
>SKQM01000070.1 GCA_007119005.1 Thioalkalivibrio sp. | reverse complement strand
GGGAAAAACTGGATCAGGTGCGCCGGCGGCGGCAGGGGAAGGATATTCTCGATGCGCTGGTCGTCGGTCGCGGAGGTGCGGTCGATCGGCGGGGGCGCCAGCATGTCGCCATGGATTTCGGTCATGTTCGGGTATCCGTCGAATGGGGTGTGCCTGGGCGAAGCCTTACGGTCTGCCGGTCGACGACGTCGATTCCGGACTCAATCAGCATGGATCGAATGGGTCGAGGAGTATTGAATAGCTTGTGCATTGCGTCAACGCCGAAGCGAGTTCTCCGCCCAGCGGCCGCAGCGGCCCTGGATATCTTCTAGACTCTGTAGTGAAACCCTCTAATCGCGATACCCGGGCCGGCAGGTGGCGCACCGGGCAGACGGAGACCCGGGACCGCCTCCTGCCGCGCCGGACTCGCGGAGGTGCCCTCAACATGGCCGTTGCGGAATCCGCCGGGCCGCGCAATATCTTCGTGGTTGGGCTGGACGATTTCCACCTGGCGCAGCTGCGGCAGCTGCCGGGTGCGGCGCAATATGCGTTCCATCCCCTGTTCACACGGGAAGCGCTCAAGTGCGGGGACCGTTTTCCCGTGCCCGAGCTGCTGGAGGAGGGAAGCCGGTGCCTCCGTGAATTCGCCGGCCGGGTCGACGCGGTGGTCGGTTACTGGGACTTCCCGGTGAGTACCGTGCTCCCCCTGTTGCGCCGGCCGCTGGACCTGCCGGGGCCATCGCTGGAGGCGGTGCTCAAGTGCGAGCACAAGTACTGGAGCCGCGTCGAGCAGTCCCGGGTCGTTCCTGCACACGTGCCGCAATTCTGTGCGGTGGACCCCTTCGCGGCCAACCCGCTGGAGACGGTGACGCTGGCGTTCCCGTTCTGGCTGAAACCCGTGCGCTCGGTGCTTTCTTACCTGGGTTTTCTGATCGAGAACGCGGACGCATTCGACAAGGCCATTGCCGCAACCCGCGCCGGCATCCGGCGCTTCGGGGACCCCTTCAACAGGGTTCTCGCGCTGGCCGAGGTCCCGCAGGAAATCGCCTCGGTGGACGGGAACCACTGTATCGCGGAGTCGCTCATTTCAGCGGGGCGGCAGTGCACGCTGGAAGGTTATGCCTGCCGGGGGGAGGTGCGGATCTATGGTGCGGTGGACTCGCTGCGTGAGGGTTCGGCCGGATCCTCGTTCTCCCGCTACGAGTACCCGTCAACCCTGCCGGCGTCGGTCCAGCACCGGATGGCCGAAATCGCCGCACGCGTGATCCGCCAGGTTGGCTACGACGATGCGCCGTTCAACATCGAGTTCTTCTGGGAAGAAGACGGCGACCGCATCTGGCTGCTGGAAATCAACTGCCGGATTTCCAAGTCGCACGCGCCGCTGTTCCAGATGGTCGATGGCTGTTACCACCACCAGGTGATGATCGATCTCGCGCTTGGCAGGCAACCCGCGATGCCGCATCGCGAGGGCCGGTTCGGCTGTGCCGCGAAGTTCATGCTGCGCAGGCATGAGGATGCCCGGGTGGTTCGCGTGCCGACGGACGAGGAGATCGCGGCCATAGAGGCGGACATCCCGGGTGTGGTGATTCAGGTCGAGATCAGCGAGGGCACGCGCCTTTCGCAACTGCGCTACCAGGACAGCTACAGCTACGAGGTGGCCGTGGTGTTCGTGGGTGCTGCCGATCACGCCGAGCTCGAAGACAGATACCAGCAGGTGCTGGCGCGGCTTCCGCTGGAGTTCGCGGCGGTGGAAGCGCCCGCCTACGGGAGGCCCACATGAAGATCGTTACCGAGTTCCCCCGGCAGGTTCGGATCGAGGAGCATCTCTGGATTACGCTTGCGGACGGAACCCGCCTGGCCGCGCGGCTCTGGAGACCCAAGGATGCACTGGAACACCCGGTACCCGCGATCCTCGAATACATTCCCTACCGCAAGCGCGATTCCACCCGCGCCCGCGACGACCGGATGCACCACTATATCGCGGGCCACGGCTACGCCTGCCTGCGCGTCGATCTGCGCGGCAGCGGCGATTCCGAGGGGGTCCTGAAGGACGAGTACCTGCAGCAGGAGCTCGATGACGGGGTCGAGGTGATCGAGTGGCTGAGTGAGCAGCCCTGGTGCACGGGCAAGGTCGGCATGATCGGCATCTCCTGGGGCGGCTTCAACGGGTTGCAGATCGCTGCATTGCAGCCCCCGGCACTGAAGGCCGTGGTCAGTGCCTGTTCCACCGACGACCGCTACGCCGACGACGTGCATCACATGGGCGGCTGCCTGCTCGGTGACAACCTCTCCTGGGCCTCGACGATGTTCGCGTACAACTCCCTGCCTCCGGATCCGGAACTGGTCGGCGATCAGTGGCGCCGGATGTGGTTTCAGCGCCTGGAGGGCAGCGGGCTGTGGCTCGAGCAGTGGCTGCGCCACCAGCGGCGTGATGCCTACTGGAAGCATGGCTCGGTCTGTGAGGACTGGTCCGCGATCCGCTGTCCGGTGATGGCGGTCAGCGGCTGGGCCGACGGCTATTCGAACGCGGTGTTCCGCCTGCTCGCCCATCTGCGGGTTCCGCGGCTCGGGCTGGTCGGCCCCTGGAGCCACAAGTACCCGCACCTTGGTGTCCCCGGGCCCGCAATCGGTTTCCTGCAGGAGTGCCTGCGCTGGTGGGACCACTGGCTGAAGGGAAAACACACCGGAATCATGGACGAGCCGATGCTGCGCGCATGGATGCAGGACAGCGTGCCGCCGACCACTTATTACGACGAGCGCCCGGGGCGATGGGTGGGCGAATCGCGCTGGCCCTCGCCGCAGGTGACACGCCGGGCCTGGACGCTCGCCTGGCCTGGCACTCTGGAGACGGACGAGGTCGACGTCCCGGAGCGCAAGATGACGCTGCGTTCGCCGCTGAGCGTGGGTCTGTTCGCCGGCAAATGGTGCTCCTACGCGGCGACGCCGGATCTGCCGCACGACCAGCGCGAAGAGGACGGGGGCGCGATGGTGTTCACCAGCGCCCCGCTGGACGAGCCGCTGGAGATGCTGGGCGCCGCGTTGGTCGAGTTGGAACTCAGCGTGGACCGGCCGGTGGCGATGGTGGCGGCGCGGCTGTCCGACGTCGCTACCGATGACAAGGCCACCCGCATCACCTACGGCCTGCTCAACCTCACGCACCGGGATGGCTCGGAGTCGCCGCGGCCCATGGAGCCGGATCGCAGCTATCGTGTGCGCGTGAAGCTCAACGATGTTGCGCAGCGTTTTCCGGCCGGCCACCGCATTCGACTGTCGCTGTCCACTTCCTACTGGCCGCTGGCCTGGCCCGCGCCCGAGGCGGTGCGTCTGCGCATCCACGCGGGTGCGAGCCGTCTGTTACTGCCGGTGCGCCCGCCTCGGGATGCAGAGGACGCCCGCATCGCCTTCGCCGAACCCGAGGGCGGGCCCGCGTCGACCGAGACGGTGCAGATCCGCGGCCAGGCCCACAACTGGCGGGTGATCCGTGATCTTGCGCTGGATCGTTCCACGCTCGAGGTGATCGACGACCAGGGCGCGGTGCTGTTGCAGGAATTGGGTCTGGAGATGCAGCGCAAGGCGCAGGAGTGGTACAGCTACCGGGGCGACGACTTCAACTCGACGCGCGGTGAGACCGTGTGGGAGCGGGGCTTCCGCCGCGGCGACTGGCAGGTGCGCACGGTCACGCGCACGGTGCTGACGTCCACCCCGCGTGACTTTCTGTTGCACGCGGAGCTGGATGCTTTCGAGGGCGAACGGCGGGTCTACTCGCGGAACTGGGACGTGACGATCCCGCGGGATCTCGTGTAGTGGGCCATGGGGCCAACGCGGTCAGCGCAGGGCGGCGCCGGCCTCGGGAACCATCCAGAACGCGAGTGAAAGCACGCTCGCGGTGAGGCTTGTCCCGAAGATCGGCAGCAGCATCAGGCCAGCGATCGGCTCGCGCAGGAACAGCCGGATTCCCATCGCGACCAGGCTTGCCGACCAGCCCAGGGCCGCGATCATCGCCAGCGCGTAGAGCCCGTCCAGCCAGAGCCACATCACCAGCAGCGGCAGGCCGAGGTTCGCCGCGACCAGCAGGTAGTCCCGCGCTCCGGCCGCGCGTCCGGCGGAAAGCCCATAAGCGTAGGCGGCCCAGAACAGGAACAGGCCAAAGCCGAAGGCGCCCGCGGCGGGTGAGCCGGTGGGCGCGCGCAGCACCGGGGCCCCGTGGGGTTCGAGTCCCAGTCCCAGGCCGACCAGCGCCAGCGCGGCGCCCATGCTGAGGATCAGCCAGAACCAGAGGGTTCCACGTTGCACGTTCGGTTCGGTCATCGGATTTCCAGTCGTATCGCGTCCGGGCCTGCCGTGATATTGGGTGTAATCAGAGGACCGTAGCGGCTCGCGATCGTTCGCTGCTCCCGAGGTCAGCGCAGCCGGCCCAGCGGCATGATGTAGAGCGGCTCCTCGGAGCGCTCGAGGCTCAGTGCAGCCGCGACGCCGTCATCCCGGAACGCGCCGATCACGACAGTCCCGATACCCAGTGCCGTGCCCTGCAGGTAGACATTCTGCGCGGCATGCCCGGCCTCCATGTGCACGTAGCGCTCGGCCCTCGCACCATAACGCCGTGCGGTACGCGGGGTCACGCCGGAGATCACCATCACCACCGGGGCGTTGCCGATCGAGGATTGCCCGAGCGCCGCGGCCTCGAGCGTCCGGCGTCGGTCGCCCGGTACCCGGAGTTCGAGGCTGTGTTCCCGCGGGCGGTAACGGTAGACGCCGGCCGGCAGTTCGGGAATTCCAGTGACCAGCAGATCGACCTCCAGCGGGAAGGTCGCACCTGCCGACGGCGCGGTCCGGAAACCCTGGCGCGGTTCGGAAACCCCCTGAGCCGCCCAGAGGAGCTGGGCGATCTCTCGCATGCTGAGGGGATCGCGGCCGTAACTGCGTACCGAGCGCCGTTCCCGCAACGCCTGTTCGACGGACATGCCGCCCGATTGGGCGGCCCCGGGAAGCGCCACCAGCGTTCCTGGCTCCAGCAGGGGGCTCGTCTGTCCCGCGATGGGAAGAACCATCATCACTGCACCCGCGACCCATGCGCGCATTCCATCCTCCCTAGGGGGGCGGTTGACGGAAACAGGTTACCGCGCTCGTGGGCCATGCGGAAAGTTCGGTACCAGATCGCTTCGCTAGAACTGCCGGCGCTGCATTGGGCAAGTTTGCGAGGTTGGCTATTCCGGATGCGGTGTGGCCGAAAGACAGGCTGCGACCGCGATCGCAACCCACGAGGAGGTCTGGCGATTGCCGGATGCCGTCCGGAAGGGGCCAGGCCCTTCAGACTTCGCGCAGCGGAAGGCTCAAAACCTCGACCTTCACCTTCGCCAGTCCCTGGTCGACCATTGCGAGATCGCGCGCGGCCCGGCGGGAGAGATCGACGATTCGTCCCTTCTTGAACGGACCCCGGTCGTTGATGGTGACGACCACACTGCTGCCGGTGTCCACGCGCGTGACGCGCACCATGGTGCCGAAGGGGAGAGTGCGATGGGCCGCCGAATAGGCGCCCTGGTCGAAGCGTTCGCCGTTGGCGGTGGTCCGTCCGTGGAAGCGGTCGTGGTAAAAGGACGCGGTGCCGACCTCGGTGTGGCCGAGCGCAATGGCTGTCTGGGCGCCGACGGGAGCCGAAAACAGGAGCAGCACCCACAGCCCCACAGCGAATAACGAGTATCGACGCATGATCGCCCTTTCTCTCGGTTGGTTCAGGACCGGGCCGCGAGAGAGGCGAAACGACTCACGAGCCGACATCGCACGCAATATAAGCGAGCTCTAATGCTATGTAAACCTTACGCGGATCCTGGTCAGTCCGGGTTGAAGCTCTCCGGCGGGCGCTGGAAGAAATACGAGATCAGCGTGGTCGCCGCAGTGGTCGCCCAGAGAAAGAGGAAGGTGACGGAGTAATAGCCCAGCGTCGTCAGCGCGGGTCCACCGCTAAGCGCGAGCTGTGCGGGGTCCAGGAACAGAAACACGACGACGGTTGCCACCGCCGACATGATGAAGGAAGGCCAAAACACCGAAACCCATTTCTGCATCGCTCGTCCCTCGAGTCTTGTGATTCATACCCGTTGCGGACCCAGCCGTGCCGGAATCGTTCCCTCGTGGCGTCGCCGCCACCGGGAGCGGCCCCGGTTCCGGGCTTGATGTAGAGTGTGTTCGCATGGCGCTGAAAGCCACCATCTTCAAAGCGGACGTCCAGGTTTCGGATCTGGACCGCCATTATTACGGGAGCCATTCGCTGACCCTGGCCCGCCATCCGTCGGAGACGGACGAGCGGCTGATGGTGCGGCTGCTCGCGTTCTGCCTGTACGCGAGCGAGACCCTGCGTTTTGGCAGGGGTCTGTCCACGGAGGATGAGGCCGATCTGCTGCAGCCGGATGCGACCGGGTCCGTCCAGCACTGGATCGACGTCGGCACGCCCGACCCGCGGGACATCCGGAAGGCCGGTGGCAGGGCGGGGCGCGTGTCGGTGCTGACCTACGGGCGTACCGTAGACGTCTGGTGGCGGCAACACCGTGAGGCCCTGTCGGCGCAGCGCAACCTCAGTGTGCTGAAGCTGCCCGTCGCCACCACCGAGGCGCTGGCCGCGCTCGCTTCCCGCAACATGAGCATCCAGTGCACGATCCAGGACGGGGTTGCGTGGTTCACTTCGGGTGAGACCACCATCGAGGCCCATCCCGAGGTGCTGCAGGATCCTGTCGGACAAAGGTAGGCGGACGCCGCCGCGCAGAGCTGGGTCGGACCAGCGCAACGCTATAAAAAAGAGCCGAAAAGCGGTTCGAATTGGCCATTTTTCGGGCCTTTGACCGGCAATTTTGAGGCCGAAAACGCGGCTCTATCGGCGTATGCACGGGGGCATGGTAGCGAATGCCGGAGGCGGTAT